>CAYVKZ010000086.1:0-1618 GCA_964452295.1 uncultured Acidiphilium sp. | reverse complement strand
CGCACGAACTCAAAACGCCCGTTACCGTTATGCAGGGACTTTCCGAAATTTTACTGAACAAAGACGATTTGCCGAGCGGCGAGAAAAGGCAGGTCGAGCGTATTTATACCGAAAGCGTAAGGCTTTCTTCTCTTATTTCCGATATGCTTAAATTAAGCAAACTCGAAAACGGAGAATATGCCGAGCAAACATTGTCGTCAGTCGATTTAAGAAACGTTGCAAGCGAAGTGATTGCCGAATTGTCTGCCGAAGCGGAAAAGAAAAATATTCAAACGGAACTTGTAGGCACAGGCGAAGTAACGGCGGACAACGCGAAGATTTACGAGCTTATGCAAAATCTTTATTCCAACGCCGTGCATTACAATAAAGAAAACGGCAAAATTAAAATCGAAATATCGGAAAGCACAAACGACGTTACGTTAAAGGTTTCGGATGCGGGAATCGGTATCGAAAAAGAACATTTGCCGCGCCTTTGCGAACGCTTTTACCGCGTGGATAAATCTCGCTCCAAAAAAACGGGCGGCACGGGACTCGGTCTTGCCATCGTCAAGCATATTTGCTCGTTATATAATGCGAAACTATCCATCGAAAGCGAAGCCGAGGTAGGAACTATGGTAAGCGTGGTTTTTCCAAAATAATTAAAGATAGTTTTGCGTAATCGGGGTTTATTATGAAAGTTATTCAATATAAATTAGCGGACAGGAAAACGGTAGATATAGGAGTAAGCGACGAGGTCGCGGAAGTTTACGAACAAATCGTAACGTATGAAAAGAAAGTCTATCGCAAAGAAACTCGTCGGCATACGTCGCTTGAATATATGCAAGACAAGGGCTTGGATTTAGCCGACAAAGACGGCGACGTGGAAGATACTTTAGAGCGCGAGGCTAAATACGCGGAAGAATTAAAACTCGACGACTTAGAAAACGAACGCGAAGAACGGTATTTGAATAGAAAAAGACATTATCTCGAAAACAATCTCACGCCGCGCCAAGCGCAAGCATATTTTGAATTTACCTATTTACATTTGAAGAAAATTCGTATCGCGGAAAATATGAACGTTACGGAAGGCGCGGTGCGAAAACTTATATTAAAGGCGGAAGAAAATTTAACGAAGATCCGCGAGAAACGGCAAGAAGAAATTTTGCAGTCGGCGCGCGAAAAGGTTGACAAGAATAAACGGCTCAATAAGAAAGAAAACGAAGCGTTGAATTTGCTTTTATTACAAACACTTTTTGAAGAAAAATAATTTTTTCGTGGGGTACGATTTTTAAGAGCCGTTATGGCTATATATTAGAGGGAAAAATATTTTTCCCTACTTTTACAACTTAATATAATAAAATCAGTGGAGGTTTGTAAAACACAAACTTCCGCTTTTTATATCGCGGAAAGCGGTCAGGATAATGACTATTTATCTTGGAGGCTTTCTATTGTTCAAGGAGGTTTTATGAAAAATTATTATCGAAAATATCCGCCGTAAAACTTTATAGAAATTTTGTAAAGTATAGCGCACTATACTTTGCTTGCGCAAAGAGTGCGCTCTGCCGAGGGCTTTTTATAACCGCAAAAAATTGCAACAAAAAGCGCAAAAAATAAAGCAGGTAAAAGAAAATGCAACGGC
>CAYVKZ010000085.1:0-1954 GCA_964452295.1 uncultured Acidiphilium sp. | reverse complement strand
TTTTATGGATATTATTAAAGACGGCATAACTCGTGCCGCCGTTTTATACGACGAAGACTGCGATCTCGTAACTAAAAAAGCCGTCGGCGAATATTGCTTGTTTGCTTCTAAGTGTTTTAATCAAGACCAATATGCGCGCGTGGTCGTTTCGGAGCAATTTAACAACTATGTAATAATCGGAAGCGAGAAAAAAGCCGCCGATTTCGGCGTTATAATGCCTAAGCAAAAGTTCGAAGAAGACACTGTTTATATTCGAGTCAAAGGCAACGTCGCCGTAATAGGCGGCGGCAAACGCGGAATAGTTTATGCCGTATACGAGTTTTTGGAACGCTTTTTTGGCGTAAGGTTTTACGCGCCGGAGCTAATAAAAACGCCTTACTCTAACGAGCTTTCGATAGACGATTTCGAACTTTTATATACTCCGCCGTTCAAATTTAGGAACGTTTACGCTTACGACGTGCGCAACAATGCGGAATTCTGCGCATGGGCGCGCATAAATTCGGCGGCTCAGCCCGCTATGCTCGATAGCTACGGCGGCAGTTTGGATTTTTTTAAACCCGAATGTCATACGACTTTTCCGCTTTATCTTAATCCGAACGACGAAAAAACAGGTTTTGCCGCTCACCCCGAATATTATTCTTATATTAAAAAAGAAGGCAAACGCGTTGCTGAATATTATCAAACGAGCGGCGCAAGCTTTTGGGGCAGGGGCGAAATTTGTTGGTCTAATGCCGAAGTCGTTAATATATTAACCGAAAAGCTTAAAAAATACGTTCTCGAAAACCCGGATAAGTCGATTTTTTCGATTTCCATAAACGATTACGACGATCATTGCGAGTGCGAGCAATGTTCTGATATAGCTCTCCGCTACGGAAAAAACGGCGAGCCGTGCTGGATTGCTCCCGTAATCGTCGCATTGAATAAGGTAAGCGAAAATATACGCGATTGGCAAAAAAACGAAAAACGCGTCGCTAATCGAAACGTTTATATCGAAACTTTGGTTTACGCATACGCTACGGAAGCCCCCGTCGGTTTGAAAATCGACGACGGAATAATAATCCGCTATTGCGCTACGGACAATTGCTTTTATCATCAAATAGACGACGAAACTTGCCCGCTCAATAAAAATTCGCGCGAAAAGCTTACCGAATGGAAAAAAATCGCAAAAAATATTTTCGTTTGGGATTACAGCTTAAATTATTGCATGCCTATAGCATACGACACCGTTTTTAATGTCATCGCGGGAAGAATGCAATATTTTGCAAAGCAGGGCGTCGTGGGTATTTTTAACAATTTCGACGTAGAACCCATCGGCGTATTTTATAAGATAAGGCAATATTTTTATTGCCGCTTGCAGTGGAACCCTTATATAAATTTGCAAGAAGAATTTATCGAAGCGACGGATTTCGTTTACGGCAAAGCGGCTCCTTATTTGCGTAAAGTTTTGGGGTTGTTTTATAAAAGTATGGAAGATTGCGTTAAAAGATTTTATCGCGAAGACGAATATCGCGATTTAGGATTTCATCTTCCCGTATCGCATCTTTTGGAAAAAATATATTATTCTGACGAGTTTTTCTCCGAAGGCAAAAAGCTTTTCGAACAAGCCGAAAGCGTTTGCGAAACGACCGAAACTCGCTTGCTCGTACAAAAAGAATTCGCTTATTTTAAATTTATCGAAGCGTATTTTAATCGTTTAACCGATCGCGAACAAATGCTCGAGGTTCTAAAGGAATTCGAAAGGCTTAATATAACTTTTAACCGTTTGGAAGCTTTTAAAAAGTATTTTATAGAAGGCGTTAAAGACGATTATTTCGACGACGCAATCGCCTTAAGAAACAGAAAACGTTTTTACGAAAGACAATATATCAGGATATAAGCGAAAAAGAGGGTTTAAATTATGAAAGAAGAATACGAATGGATACACAGTTGGTCGGATAAAGCCAACGAAAAAAAC
>CAYVKZ010000084.1:0-2044 GCA_964452295.1 uncultured Acidiphilium sp. | reverse complement strand
TAAGCTCCACGCTCGAAAGCTCGTATTCGGGAATAAGTTTAATGTTTAAAACGTCCGTAAATCTATCGATTTCTTGACGAGTATTGGTAGTTCCGTCGAGCATTAAAAGCGGGTAATTCGTCATAGAAGTAAGGCTCAGCTCGCGCCCGAAAAGATGCGAGAAATCTTTATTCGCAGCAAAAACGTCGTGAAGAGCGCCCGTTTGCCCCGTAAACAAAACCCCTTTTTCGTCGAAAGGAATGTTTACGAATGCCACGTCCGCCTTATTGTTTTTTATAAGCTCCAACGACTGTTTGCTGGAAGAGTTTATGAACGACAAATTTACGTTCGGATACGTTGCGTGATATTCGACTATATATTTCATTAAATAGTGCGTAACAAATGTATCGGACGCGCTTATTTTAATATTTCCCACGGCGACCGAACTGATTGCGGAAAAATCGTTTTCGGCTTTATCCAGCCGTTCTAGAACGTCCGAAACGATTTCGAACATTTTTTTGCCGCCTTCTTCCGTAAGTTCCATTCCGCGGGCTACTCTGTTGAACAGTTTACCGCCGAGCTGACGTTCCAGTTGTTTTATTGCTTGAGATACGGCGGGCTGAGATATGTAAAGCTCCTCTGCCGCCTTGGTTAAAGAGCCGCATTTCGCTACCGTATAAAACACTCTGTATAAATCGAGATTGACCACTTTTTACCGTCCTATGATTATTTCTCGTTTTTATCGTTTTATGAATACGATTGTTCTACTTACCTACGCAGAACTTTTCAAAAATTTTATCGATTACGTCTTCGCCTGCCGTCGTCCCGGTGATTTCGCCCAATTTTTCCCAAGCCGTTTTTATATCGCAGGAAACCAAATCGAGCGGATAAACACCTATCGCTTTTATTGCGGAAGACAGAGCTTCGCAAGCTTCGGAAAGCGCTATATAGTGCCTTTTTTGGGTTATGTATTCGCCGTTGACGTCAATCCCGCTAGCGCCGCGCTCGCTTAAAAGTTTTTTAAGCGCTTCGATGTTGCTTTGCGTTTTACACGAAATAACGGCATCCGCTACGAAAGCTTCTATTCCGTTCGAATTTTCCGATTTTACGCAAATATCGCTTTTGTTAAGCACGGAAATAAGATTTTTATCTTTTAACGAGTTATAAAGATTTTTTTCTTCGTCGTCCAACCCGCGCGAGCCGTCTGCAACGAAAACAACCAGATCTGCGGCGTTCATCGCGTCCATCGAACGACCTATGCCTATTTTTTCGACCTTATCGTTCGTTTCGCGTATGCCCGCTGTATCGTAAAAGGTAAATTTAACGCCGTTTATTAAGGCGTTCCCCTCCACTACGTCACGCGTGGTGCCCTCTATTTCGGTTACGATTGCGCGTTGCTCGCCGCAAAGCGCGTTTAAAAGCGAGCTTTTGCCGGTGTTCGTTTTGCCCACAATTGCAACTTTAACGCCGTCGGACACTATTCTGCCTTGAGAATACGAGCCGATTAGCTCGTTTAAGCGTTCACGAACGGAAACGAGTTTAAGCTTAACGCTTTCGCCGCTTTCTTCGATAAGCCCTTCTTCGGGATAATCTATATTCGCGTCGATTTCGGCTAAAACGTCGGTTAACTCGGACTGTAAATCGCAAATTTTTTCTTTAAGCTTTTCGCGAAACAAATAATATCCGGATTTGATTTGAGCGGTGCTTTCGCTGTTGATCATATCGATAAGTCCTTCGCACGAAGAAAGCGAAAGTTTGCCGTTTAAAAACGCGCGACGCGTGAATTCGCCTTTGGTTGCGGGGCGAGCGCCGAGCTCTATAGCCCTATTTAAAACGCCGCGAGTTATCGCCGTGCCGCCATGGCAATGCAACTCGATAACGTTTTCGCCGGTAAAACTTTTAGGCGCTTTGAAAAAAACGCATATTCCGTTATCGCAAAAATCACCGGCTTTAATTTCGCCGACGTACATTTTATACGGCTCGAACTCGCTGGGCTTAACGCCCTTAGCCGTGCTAAACATTTTATCGGCTATAACTTGCGGATTTTCGCCGCTTATTCTTATTA
>CAYVKZ010000083.1:0-2223 GCA_964452295.1 uncultured Acidiphilium sp. | reverse complement strand
GAACTTTACATAAACTTTACGTTTTCAAAAGGTAAATGTGATAGTTGAATTTTTTTCTTTGCGGTAAAATATAGGCGTAAAATGAAAAAGGAGATATACACAATGAAAAAAATCGTAACTGTTTTACTTTCTTTGGCTGTTCTCGTTACGGGAGCGATCGGACTTACCGCTTGCGGCGGAGAAAAGAATATTACCGTCGTGGCACGCGAACAAGGCAGCGGAACGCGCGAAGCGTTCGATACGGCTGTAACGGACGGAAACGGCAACTATCTCGAAATGAAGATAGGCGGCAAAAAGGTATATAAAACCACATCTGCCGCCGATCTTCAAAAGGAAACGGGCAACGTTATCAGCAAAGTCGCAAGCGATAAAAACGCAATCGGATATATTTCGCTCGGTTCGGTAAACGATACCGTGAAGGTCGTAAAAGTGAACGGCGTCATGCCGTCGGCGGAAACCGTTTTGAGCGGAGATTATGCCATTCAAAGACCGTTCGTCGTAATGACAAGTTCTACCGTAACGCTAAACGATATTACGTCGGACTTTTTAACTTACTTAAAAAGTTCGGTTGCCGAAACGTTTGCTAATGACGCGGGTTGTATTTGGCTTTCCGATCCCGAAAAGCGTGCAAACGAAGGCGAACCCGCTATTCCCGTAAGCGAATACGAAGTAAAAACTTCTTTGCCGAGCGGCGGAAAAATCGTGATCAACGGCTCGACATCGATGGAAAAGTTTATTAAAAAAGCGATGAGCGGATATGCGGCGCTTTACGGAAAAACGGCGGACGAAATATTTACGCTCGATTTGCAAGGCTCGTCCGTAGGCAAGAAAGCAGTGCAAAACGATAAAAACGGAAACGTAATCGGACTTTCTTCCGCAAGCGTGAAAGAAAACGGAATAAACAGTTTTAACGTGTGTCTTGACGCGGTAGCCGTTATCGTAAACAATGCAAACGAAAGCGTAAACGACCTTACTCTTGCCGAACTTTACGATATTTACAGCGGAAAAGTTACAAAATTCAGCGAGCTTAAAAAATAATATGACGAACGCAAAAGTAAAAGAAAAAATCGGACAAGTGATTTTTGAGGTAATGGCGGCGGTATGCGTAATCGCCGTTATCGCGATTTTCGCGTTTTTACTTATTAAAAGCGTACCTGCTTTTCAAAAAATCGGATTTTTCGATTTTCTTTTCGGCAAAGAATGGTCGCCCGACAGATTAGACGAATACGGCTCGGCAACGCTATCGGGTTCTTACGGCATTTTCAAAATGATCGTAGGAACGCTCGTAGCCACGTTAGGCGCTCTTTTAATCGGCGGAACGCTTGGATATTTCACGGCGGTATTTCTTGCTTTTTATTGCCCGAAGAAATTAAAAAAGATATTTTCTTCTATGATAAATCTGCTTGCCGGAATTCCGTCCGTCGTATACGGTTTTTTCGGTATAGTGTTTTTGTTGCCGTTACTATCAAACATCGCGCCTAACAACGGAAGCGGACTACTTGCAACGTCACTTATTTTAGGAATTATGATATTGCCGACTGTCGTATCTCTTTCAAAGACAAGTTTGGAAGCTGTGCCTAAGTCGTACTACGAAGGTGCGCTTGCATTAGGCGACACACATTCGGGCGCAGTATTTGGAACGATGGCGAAAGCCGCGAAATCGGGCATTACCGCGTCGCTCGTTTTGGGAATAGGCAGAGCGCTTGGGGAAACTATGGCGGTGGTTATGGTTGCAGGCAATTCCGTCGCGTATCCGAACACGCTTTTTAACAGTTTCCGCGTTTTGACCGCAAATATCGTAATGGAAATGGGCTACGCCGGAGAAGTTCAGCAAGGCGCGCTTATCGCAACGGGTGTCGTACTCTTGGCGTTCGTTCTGATTGTAAATCTTATATTCTGTGCAATTTCAAAGCGAGCCGTAAAAAACGTTACGGAAAAGAAGGGCTTGTTTGCAAAAGTATTTAAGAAGAAAGAAAAAGCAAATAACAAACCGCATTTTACGGCAATAAAAGATTTTATCGACAAAACAAAACACAAGATAAACACTGCAAAAATCGGCGCGGGGTGTTCCGTAGGCTCGGGCGTTTTTGCGGGAATAACGTTACTTCTCGTAATCGGATTTATTTTCGTAAAAGGCGCGCCTTATCTTTTCTCGAATCCGCATTTATTGTTCGGAAAATACGAATTCGACAGCGAAAAAATCACGATATTGCCGTCGATCGT
>CAYVKZ010000082.1:0-2292 GCA_964452295.1 uncultured Acidiphilium sp. | reverse complement strand
GACATCGTAACCGCCAGCAGAAAGCCCGAAAAAATACCGGGCATTATTTCGGGAATAATAATCGAAAACAGCGCTTTAACGGGGCTTGCGCCCAAATCCAAGCCCGCTTCGTAAAGGTTAGGGTTAAGCTGTTTGAGCTTGGGTAAAACGTTTAAAAACACGAACGGAAACCCTAACGCCACGTGCGCTATTATAAGCGACGCCCAAGTTCTTGGAAAGCCGAACATCGTAAAAACCAAAGCGAGCGAAAGCCCCGTAACTATTTCGGCGTTGATAACGTTGATTTGCGTTGCGGCGTTAAGCGCGCGTTGCGCGCGTTTTTTCGAATAAAAGCAGCCGATAGCGCCCATAGTTCCCAAAATTGTGGCGATTGTCGCGGAAGAAAACGCCACGATAAAAGTATAAAGAACCGCGTTTAATATTTTCGGTGTGGAAAACAGCATTTTATAGAGGCTGAAGTTCCATTCGTTGGACCAAGTTCCTATTTCTTTAGAGGCGTTAAAACTGTAAACGACCAAAAGAACGATAGGCGCGTATAAAAAGGCTAAAACCAGATAAACGTAGCCGCGTTGAAAAAACTTTTTTACCATAAACCGCTCCCCCTTGCCTGACTATCGTTGTTATCCGTGAATTTGCCGCTTATAAGCATGGTTGCGAATATGAACACTAAAAGCACCATGGCTATCGCGGAGCCGGCGTTCCAGCTTCCCGCTTCGCCGGAGTTGAATCTGTTTTCGATAAGTTTGCCTATAATGGTAACCTTGCTGTTGCCGAGCGTATCCGAAATAACGTAGCTCGTGGTGGTAGGCAAAAATACCATGGTAATCGCGCTCACTATTCCGGGAGCGGATAAGGGCAGGGTTGTTTTTAAAAAGGTATAAGCGGGGCGCGCGCCTAAGTCGTAAGAAGCTTCTTTAACGCTTTTATCCATTTTTAAAAGCACCGTGTATAAAGGAAGAATCGTTACGGGCAAATAGTCGTAAACCATGCCTATAAGGGTGTTTAAATAGCTTAAATCGCCGCTTTTATAAAAACCCAAAACGTATAAAAGCTCTTTCATGGCGGCGGTGCGCAAAACGAAGTTTATCCACATCGGCAAAATGAACAAAAGCAATAAAACTCCGTTTTTGTTAATCGAACTGTTAGCCAAAATATACGCCGCGGGGTAAGCTATAAGCAAGCATAAAACCGTCGTTAAAAACGCTAAACCCAAACTTCTGAGCAAAACGGTAACGTTCGTTTGGCTTTTAAAAAAGTTTATAAAATTCGCGAATGTAAACGCTCCGTTTGCATCCGTAAAAGCGTAATATATAATCAAAAGCAGCGGAAAAACTACGAAAACCAGCAAAAACAGGGCGTAGGGTATACCCAAATGCTTGCGTGAAAATTTAATAGCCGTCATTTTTCGTCGCCCGCCTTTAATTTAAGTTTGATTTTTTCGCGCGGGATTTTAACGCTTACTTTATCGTTTTCGTTCCAAGCGTATTCCGAATCGATAACGAAGTCTTCTTCCTCCTCGGGCGTGCGGACTATAATCTGATAATGGTCGCCTTTGTAAATAATCGAAACTATTTCGCCGCAAGCGTCGCCGTCCGTTTCGTTGTCGATAATTTCGATATCCGTAAGCCCTACGTCTACCTTGACGGGAACGTTCGTAAGGTCTAATTTTTCGCCGTCGGCTGTAATTAAATAGCCTTCCTCATCGAGGTGAGAGCCTTCGTAAAGCTGAGTAACGTCGCAGTCGAACTCGCCTTCGGCAAAGCAAACGGTGTTGCGTTTGGTTATATATCCGTCGAAAACGTTCGAAAGCACGGTTTTTTTCATAATATGAATGTCGTTGGGTTTGATAATAATGCTGGCGCGTTCGCCCGTCTTTCTTTCGAGCGTGTTCTGAATGGTTATTTCGTTATTGCCTATTTCCATAGCCATTTCGTAATGCACGCCTTTAAATATGCTCGAAGTAATAACTCCGTCTACCTGACCTAATCCTTCGTCAACCAAATAAACGTCTTCGGGGCGAACAACCACGTCGACCTTTTCGTTAATGTCGAATCCTTCGTCTACCATTTCGAAAACTCGGTTTAAAAAGCGCACTTTTTTATCGCCGACAATCGTTCCCGTAAAAATGTTGCTGTCGCCTATGAAGTTTGCCACGAACGCCGTTTTAGGCTCGTTGTAAATATCCGTAGGCGTGCCTATTTGCTGAATCGCGCCGTCGTTCATAACCACGATCGTGTCGCTCATCGTAAGCGCTTCTTCTTGGTCGTGCGTGACGTAAATAAAGGTTATGCC
>CAYVKZ010000081.1:0-2432 GCA_964452295.1 uncultured Acidiphilium sp. | reverse complement strand
GACTTGTCTTTCGACAACCTTTACCCATCAGAAAAAGGTGCGGCAGTCAAGCGGTATAATAAATAGGAGTTTTTCGGTAAAAAAATATTGCCATTTAAGTTTTTACGTTTTTAGTTTTAAGCCATATTTTTTTAACTTGACGGCAAGACTTTTTCTGATACGCAAAAAAAGAGAAAGACCTTGTTAGTCGTGTCAATTAAAAATGGCTATCGCTGCCATTCGCCTAATCAAAAATTGAAATCGCCTAAAGTAAGACGAAAATGGGCGAATAGTAGAAAATATTGTATATTTGGGGAAACTGAACCTAAAACATTTTGTATTTATGGGGAAATGAGAGATAAAAGATATTGATTTTTGAAGTGAAACTAATAAAATAGATTAAGTAATAGAAAAATTGACTGATATACTTTAGAGTAAATAAATTCGATTGAAAAATTTAGGAAATTATGTTATAATATACTTACCGAAAATAATAGAGGAGAAATTTTATGGCTAAAAATGAAATAACCGTCAGCGGGATCGACGTAAAATATAAAAAAATCAATAAGGACGATTATATTTCTTTAACCGATTTGGCAAGATATGCAAATCCGTCCGAGCCGAAAGTTCCTATTGCTACTTGGATGCGGAACAAAGACGTTATTTCATATTTAGGGTTATGGGAAAAGTTACATAATCCCGATTTCAAAGGGCACGAATTCGAGTCCTTTGAAAATGCTGCCGGAAAACATAGTTTCTACTTGTCGCCGCAAAAATGGATAGAAAGCACAAATGCAATCGGGATTGTTTCTAAGTCGGGCAATAACGGCGGAACGTATGCTCATAGAGATATTGCTTTTGAGTTTGCAAGTTGGTTAAGTCCGGAATTCAAGTTGTATCTTGTTACCGAGTTTCAGCGTTTGAAAGCGCAAGAGCAAAAAACGATTGAGTGGTCGGCAAAACGCGAACTGGCAAAAGTAAATTACAGAATTCATACAGATGCCATAAAAGAAAATATAGTGCCTACTTTAACGGAAGCACAATTAAAATTCGTATATGCAGATGAGGCGGATTTGTTGAACGTTGCACTATTTGGGAAAACCGCGGCGGAATGGAGAAAGCAAAATCCTACGCTTAAAGGAAATATTCGTGATTATGCGACTATCGAACAATTACTTGTAATTGCGAATATGGAAAGTTATAACGCTATTTTGATTGAGCAGAATGTTCCGCAAGGCGAAAGATTGAAGCAACTTAACAATATGGCAAAATCGCAACTCCGTGTGCTGGAGCAGAGTAATTCTAAATTTCTTAAGGATAATAAATAATTTAGAACAAAATCTTAATATATAAAGGCTTGTTATGTCAAAGAATACGGATAGTTCAATCAAATTATTAGTCTTATACGATATACTATTAAGAAAAACGGACGACGAACACGCTTTGTCTACGAACGAAATCATTGCGGAATTACAAAAGCGCGGTATTTCGGTATCGAGAAAAGTGTTGCCGTCGGATATAGAATTATTGAATAAGTACGGCTATGAAATTCGTTCGTATGTGAAAAAGGCGCGGTATTATTATGCCGTTCATCAATTTTTCGATACGGCGGAAATAACGATGCTTGCCGACGTTATAAAAGCGTCAAAACTCACGGAAGCGAGAAAAGACACGATTATAGGTAAACTATATTCCACGATAGGCATCTATAAAAACGCAAAAAGTTTAGATAACGTTATTTTTTTAGACGCGAAGAAACACGGCAATTCGAGTATTATTTATAATATCGACGCCATAGAAACAGCGATAAAACAAAAGAAAAAGGTTTCGTTTTTGTATTATCATTTAGACGAAACTAAGAAGAAAGTTTATCATAAGGATAAAAAGCGTTACGTGTTTAATCCGTTGTCTATGATTTGGAGCAAGGATAATTATTATCTTCTCTGCTATGACGATAGGCACGACGGCACTTCCAGATATAGAATAGATAAGATGGAAAACGTGCAAGTCGAAGAAGAAAACATTCTTGAAAAAGAAGAATTTGAAGATTTCGATTCGGAAACGTATAGAAAGCAAGTGTTTTCAATGTTCGGCGGAGAGTTGGAAAAAGTAACGATACAATTCGACAAAGAACTATTAAGCGACGTATACGATAAATTCGGTACGGATTTACATATACAAAAGAATGTTGACGGCATTTTGAAAACCACTCTTGAAATTCAGGTAAGCAAAACGTTCTTCTTATGGGTAGTCGGCACGTTGGGGAAGGTAAAGATAATCGAGCCGAGCAACGTTGTAGAAAAATTTAATTCTTTCGTAAAGCAAATAACGGAAAATTATTGATAGTAAAGCGGTCCTTTCGGGGACTGCGTTTTCGTATAAGAAAAATTTTTCAATATGTCGCTTATTCGGGACACAAGGTTGTTGTAATTCCTATGGCTTTGTGCTATAAT
>CAYVKZ010000080.1:0-2501 GCA_964452295.1 uncultured Acidiphilium sp. | reverse complement strand
GCGAAGAATAAACGATCGCTTTTATAACACCTCTTCTTTTGTGAGATACTAACTCAAGAAAAAAATTAAACACTATCCCGCGAAACAATAATTCTTCAAACGCTGCCGTAAATAAACAATTGATTAAAAAAAACAGCACCCGTGAAAAACGAAATTCTACAAACGTCGTTTCTCCTTTTATAAACGGGGAAAACGGAAAATTGTTTATCGCAACAATCATTGCTATAAAAAAACAAAATACTTCTTGCGGATGCCCAAATACTTTGTATTCACAAAAATTCAAAGCCAAAGCGGTTAAAACGATATAAACAGCATAACAAAAAACAGATTTTATATAACCGTCCGTTATTTTATCACCTGTTATTTTTAAGTCGATAAATTGCAATACCATTGCCGACAAAATCAAAACTGTCGCAGCAACAATATAAGGGGCTTTATTTTTTCTCATACTTTTTTCGTTTGCTCCGCAATACTTTAATTAAAAACATACAGATGCTTTTTATTTGTTCACTTTACGTCTTCTTCCCAAATCATATCACTAAATAAATCTTATATAATAGCAGATAACAACGTCAAAAAAGCCGTTAAAAGCCAAAAACATAAGCGGCAATGTAATTCGTCGAAAAAAGAGCATATGCAAGTATAGCTTTAGCAATCATTCATTATTCTCGTTCTCGCAGGAAAAAGTATTTTTTATCCTGTGCTTATTTCTTATTTTATTTTTAATAACAAATAAAGCGCAAACGGACAAACTAACTAATACGCTACAACCACCGCTAATCGTTCCACTACAACCGCTCTTTTTTGTTGACTCTATATTTTTATAGATTTTTATTTTTCTCGTATACATAGGATAAGCACTTTCCGACAATGAATAACTTGCAATTACGGAATAATATTCTCCGTCGTCTTCTAAAGCGCAAATCTTGCCCTCGACTTCCGTAACTTCTCCCGTGTACATTTCGAGATTTAAAGAAATCGCATCGCCTACGGCAAAGGTTTGTCCCTCACGAATAGTATGTATATCCGCTCTCGCCACCCTTTTGGGTTCTATAGAATAATAATCAGGCGAATTATTAGTAATTCCCGTATACCCACTCATAGCGGCTGCTTCAACGGAATAAATGTTTCCGAAAGTCCAATACCAACCGATTAAGCCACGATCTTTCAATAATGCTTCATTGAAATTTTCACCGACCGCATTACAATCCAGAACCGAATTATATTCCATAATTTTTTTTAAATAAACCGTTTGAAAATTCTCTTCGGTAACTCCTTTTGCCAAAAGCGCGGTAGGAACTTCCGGCAATTCTGTTTTCATTGCTTCTAATTGTTTTTCGTTAAACGTTATTACGACAATCTGATCCCAAAAATCATATTCCTCTATCGTATCTCTCAAAACGCTCAAAATATCTAACGTTTCCGTTTTTAGTTCAAATACCAAAACGACGTTCGTTCCTTTCAACTCCGTCATAATTTCGCCCAACGTCGGAATCGGTTCGAGCATAAACATATCGAGATTGTATTGACGCAATTCGTCATACGTCATATTCTCTAAAATACCTTCTCCGTCGGAAACTCTGCTTATATTCGCATCGTGCGACATCATTATTACGCCGTCCAAAGTCACTCTTCCGTCCAACTCCACATGCGTTGCCCCGTATTCGATTGCGCTTTGAACCCCGCTAATAGAATTTTCATTACACTCATTCGGAACACCTCGATGTGCAACGTTAAATGAAGGGCGAACATAACACTCGGGATAACTTTTCATAATACTATACGCTGCATTATAATCCCCCGTAATTATACCGTATGCGCCACTGTTAATAGAATCATATAAATTAATATTACTTGCGCTATCTGCTTTAACCCAAACAGTTTTAAAACGCGCTTGTATATACTCTACGTTTTTCTGCGTAGCCGCCTCTTGCGATAAAACGATTACCGTCGCATAATTCATATTTGCCGTTTTTACCAAATCGTAAGGATTACTGATTTCGGAATATTCCGTAAAATCCAAAATTCCCCTAATTGCAGGAAATTCATTTTTAACGCTTTTTACTAAATCGGGATTATTCGACATCACGGCAATATCGAAAATATTTATCTTATTTGTTAGAAAAGAACAAAATGCATTAGCCGATTCCGATGAAGATACGTACACAACGGGAATTATTTTATGATTCAATTTTTGATATACGTTAGCGAACGTGTCGATTATTTGCCCGTTATCGTTGACAATGTTGCCTTCTTCGTTCATATTCAAAATTACGTTTGAAGGTCTTTTTTCGTCGATAATCATTTCGCCTATCGCACTCGAACTAGTTGCTTTACTTATCACGGTCGGTGCGTTAATTAAATCCGTTTCCAATTGATACGTTTCAACAAATTCGCTATCGTATGTAACCGTTTCGTCTGCAAAAACCGCAAGTCCGTTAAACGCCATCGTTCCCGTAAACATAATACAAACTATCGCAAAAATCGCAAATAATAATTTA
>CAYVKZ010000079.1:0-2664 GCA_964452295.1 uncultured Acidiphilium sp. | reverse complement strand
GAAAGAAGAATACGAATGGATACACAGTTGGTCGGATAAAGCCAACGAAAAAAACCTGCCGCGAATTTTATTGATAGGCGATTCTATAGTATACGGCTATCAAGAATTCGTTCGCGAACAGCTTCGCGGTCGTTGCTACGTAGATTATATATCTACGTCTTATTCGATAGACGAGCCCGTTTATAAAGCTTTAATCAAGCTTTACGTTAAAGATAACGATTACGACGTTATTTGTTTTAATCACGGCTTGCACGGAATTCATATGACGGCTTCGCGCTACGCTTCGGGCGTAGAACAGCTTTTAAGCGAATTCGAAAGAATTCACTCGAAAGCTAAAATAATTTTAATCAATCTTACCGAAGTAAACGAGGCTGGTAACGCATCGCGCCATAAAGAGTGGGGCGAACGCGTAGACGAACGCAATGTCGAACTCCGCGCCATATCCGAAAAACGCGGCTATCCGATAATCGACTTGCACGCGGTAAGCAAAACTCTGCCCGCCGATAAGCGGCGCGACGACGGAACGCATTATTCCGAAGACGGTAGCAGAACTTTGGCAACGGTGGTCGTTTCGAAGTTGTGCGAGCTTTACGGCTATTAATTTTTTCTTTTATTTCGGTCGGTTAAAATGGATAACGTAAGTTTAAAATTTCAACACGTTAAAGGCGAGCCGCAGCTTTCTTTTAGCGTGATTTGCGAAAACGATAACGATAAGAATAATATAAAAACGTCGCTGAGCGTCGAAAACGCTTGCAGCGGTTATATAATTCGTCGAAAAATCGAAAACACTGCTCCGCGAGAGGTAAAACTTTGCGGGCTCTCCGCTGTTTTGAGCGGAGTTGACTTCGGAGGCGAAAGTCGTTCGGATTATTATTATTCCAACGAAAACGGCAGATTGTTTGGCACTTTTGCTTTGCCCGTGGATTTTGACAGAACGGGCGAAAACGCCGCGCTTAACGCCGAACTCGGCGTTGTTGCGGATACTTATTGGGCAGACCCCGGAACGTTAAACAATAAAATTTCGGATAGCGTATATCAACCTTTTCCCGCGGTTTTAATAAGCAATTACGCTGTAAAAAGCGGGGTTGTGTGCGGCACTTTGTCGCAAGATTTTTTCTATCATAATTACGAACTTTTTCATGAAAAGCAAAGCCTTTTCATAAAAATAAATTCGCGCTTTAAAGACGTAGCTTATCGAATTATTAAAAGCGGCGAAGTTTTAGAAGATGTTTTTTACGTAGGGAGTATCGATTGCGCCGACGATTTCAATCGCTTATTCGACGATTATACTGCGGTTTTGCGTCGTTTTTTAAATAATAATTGCGGCGCGCGGCAAACTAACAGGCACTCGCTTATTTGGGACAGTTGGAACGACGGAATTTATAGGAATATTTCGGAACAATCGCTTTTAAAAGAGGCTGAATGCGTTAAAAAACTTTTGCCAAGCGTGGAATGGTTTCAATTAGACGACGGATATTCGGCGTATTGCGACGAAGACCCCGATAAATTCGCACATGGAATAGGCACTTATTACGAAAAAAATCACGGAGTAGACCTTAAAAAATTCCCCGAAGGGTTAAAGGGGTATACGGAAAAACTTAAAAAAACAGGTTTCAAACCGGCTATCTGGATAGGCGCGGTTTGCCCCGCTAAGGCGCAAATTTGCACCGAAAACCCCGATTGGTTTTTGAATTATTCGTATAGATTTTCGGATTCTTTGGTTTTGGATTCGAGTAAGCCTTGCGTTCGCGAATATATGAAAAACGCTATCGAATGGTTCGTTTCGCAAGGATTCGAAGGCATAAAACACGATTTTTGGAGCTACGCGTTCGAAGACGGTCATGCACTTTTATCGAGCAACGAGAAGTCGGGTTACGAAAACAGGGAATGGTGGACTAAAACCATTCGCTCCGCCTTGGGCGACGGCGGCTATATAGGCACGGCTTGCGATATGTCTATGGGCAATCCGTTTTTGGGCAAGTATTTCAATAACTATCGTTTCGGAATAGACGTTGGCGGCGGAAAATGGTTGAATATAGCAACCACTTTTTTGTGGGGCGTTTGCGTTTTATCCACGCATACGGGCGATTTATTTATTCCGAATTGCGATTCGATAGGCTTTTTGCGTAATTTGAACGACGTAGATTATATGTTCGCCGTCAATTTTGCGATTATCAGTCGGTCGTTCGTCGAAACGAGCGGTAGGTTTTCGTCCGTTAGTGAATCGGACGAGCGTTTAGCGATTTTGCAACGCGCTACCAAATATCTAAATAACGGCGAAAACGTGTATTTCGCGAAGTTCGATTATCGCAAAAAAGGCAAAAATCTTCCGAATATCTTGTATTTAAAATCGCACTTCGATTCGCCAGAGCAAAACGAAAATTTCAGGACGGTGGCTTTGTTCAACGTAACGGAGCAACCTATAACGGTCGAGTTTTCTGCGGCGGATATAGAGCTTTTAGGCGAAAAATATCGCTTTTCGGAAGTTTGGACTAACGAAGAAGTCGTTTCTAACGGCTTACGCGTTACGCTAAGTCCGCACGAAAGCAGGCTTTATTTAGTAGACTGCGCCAAAAAACAATAAAATCGGTGGCATAAAATGGATAAAATCGAAAAAATATTAAACGAAATGACTATCGAAGAAATGGTAGGGCAAACTCTCGT
>CAYVKZ010000078.1:0-2665 GCA_964452295.1 uncultured Acidiphilium sp. | reverse complement strand
GCGGCGTAACGTTAAAAGTTTCGGATACGGGAATCGGTATCGAAAAAGAACATTTGCCCCGTCTTTGCGAACGGTTTTACCGCGTGGATAAATCTCGTTCCAAAAAAACGGGCGGTACGGGTTTGGGGCTTGCCATCGTCAAGCATATTTGCTCGTTATATAATGCAAAACTATCAATCGAAAGCGAAGTCGACGTGGGAACGACAGTATCCGTTGTTTTTCCGAAATAATAAAAGATACTTTTGCGTAATCGATCATTAGGCTTTATTATGAAAGTTATTCAATACAAATTAGCGGACGGAAAAACGATAGATATAGAAGTAAGCGACGAAGTCGCAGAAGTTTACGAACAAATCGTAACGTATGAAAAGAAAGTTCATCGTAAATAAACTCGTAGGCATGCAAACTTAAAATGTAAGTACGGAAATCGGCATTTCTAGTGTTGTGGGTATTACGTAGATAGGTTGGCGGAAACGAGAAGAAAATAGCGGAATATGTAGGGAATCAGTTGCAAGAAGATATAAGTGCATACCACCACTTGAAGTGGTAGTTTTGATTTAATTATTCGCTTTGTTTTTTGGTCTCGTTTTAATTTAAAAATAAACGAATTAGCTTGCATACGGGTATTTTTTATGATATAATATAATTAAAACAGAGCGTTAATTTTTGCTTATTCGCAAAAAGCATAGGCATTGACGTAAGGAAATAAAAAAATATGATAAACGATAGCGATAAAAGAATAAAAGTTTGCGTGTTGCAGCCGCATTATTCTTTTAACCAAAGCGATTCGTCCGCTTGTTTTAGCACCTTGCTCGAGCTTTTAGACAAGTGCGACGAAAGTATGGATTTAATAGTTCTTCCCGAATATTCCGACGCGCTTGCGGACGTTAAAGGCAAACAAGGTTTTTACGATGAGGTAGAAAGAAACAACTCGGTCCTTTTAAAAAAATCGTGCGAGACGGCAAAAAGATGTAACGCGATCGTGTTTGTAAACGCGGGGTATAAAGCGGAAAACGGCATTCGCAACACGACATACGCAATCGATGGAAGAGGTAAAATTGTAGGGCGATATTTCAAAGCGCATCCCGCGCCGAGCGAGGTTAAAACAGACGCGCAAGGCGGGCACGAACTCGACGTAGAATACAGTTACAAGCCGAATTCTCCGTATATTTTAGAGTTAGACGAGTTGCGTTTTGCCTTTTTAACCTGTTACGATTTTTATTTTTACGAAAATTTTTCGAATATCGCGCGCCAAAACGTCGACATAGTTATAGGTTGCTCGTTGCAACGCACCGATACGAAAGAAGCTATTTCTATTATCGATAAGTTTTTGTGCTATAACGTAAACGCGTATCTCGTTCGTTCCTCGGTATCTTTAAGCGAAAATTCCGAAGTGTGCGGATGCGGCATGGTCGTTTCGCCCAAAGGCGAGGTGCTTTTAAACATGCAAAGCCGCGTTGGGCTCGGCGTTTGCGAAATAGCCCCCAAAAACAAATATTATAAACCCGCGGGGCATGCTGGGGCGTTAAAATCGCACTACGAATATATAGAAGAAGGGCGCAGACCGTGGCTTTATCGCAACGGCGGCGCGTCGGTTGTCCCGTTCGACGGCGTTATGAAATATCCTCGTATATGCGCGCATCGCGGATTTAATTCCATAGCACCAGAAAATAGCCTGCCCGCGTTCGGTGCGGCGGTGGCACTCGGAGCCGAAGAAATCGAATTCGATATTTGGTCTACGAAAGACGGCGTGCTCGTTTCGATGCACGATGCAGATCTCGAACGCGTGAGTAACGGAAGCGGCAAAATTTACGAACATACCTACGAAGAATTGCTTAAGCTCGACTTCGGCGTTAATCATAACGAAAAATTCCGCGGGCTTAAAATTCCTACGTTCGAACAAATTTTGCAAAAGTTCGCCGCCCGTGTGATCATGAATATTCACGTAAAAATTTGGGATTATAAATTCGAAAACGCAATGCTCGAAAAAATCGTCGCGCTCGTTCGAAAATACGATTGCGAAAAGCACGTTTATTTTATGACTACTAACGACGAAATGATAAAACGAGTTACAAATTACGCCCCCGACATAAAAGTTTGCGTAGGCTGGAACGGCGATAAAAATCCGACCTCTATCGTAGACCGCGCCATTGCGCTCGGCGCGTATAAGGTGCAGTTTTTTAAGCCATATTATAGCCGCGAGGCAATCGAAAAGGCGCACGCGCACGGAATTTTATGCAACATGTTCTGGGCGGACGATCCGCAAGAAGCAAGGCATTTTTTCGAAATAGGCGTAGATACGGTTTTAACGAACGATTATTTAAGCGTTTATAACGAAGTAGCCGAATTTTTGCCTAAAAGCAAATAAAACAATCATTGATTAAACGGAAGAATCGGGAGAAAAAATCATGCATTATATAAACGATTGGAAAATGGAGCTGGACGGAAAAGTTTACGATTGCTTTGCGCCTTGTTCTATGTATTCGGTATTGATAAAAAACGGTGTTATTCCTAACCCTTACGTCGGACTTAACGAAGACGCCGCCGTGCCTTATTACGGCAAGGATTGCGTTTTTACCGCCGAGCTTTTCGCCGAACAAGCCGAGCTCGAACGCAAAAACGTTTATTTGTGTTTTTACGGGCTCGATACCCTTTGCGATATATA
>CAYVKZ010000077.1:0-2793 GCA_964452295.1 uncultured Acidiphilium sp. | reverse complement strand
GTTTTTATTGTTATCAATTTTTAACCGAAAACGTTACTTTAACGCTTGCTCAAGGGCAGAAAGTACTTGCGCTTGCGGATGAAGAATCGGGATATACTGCGACGGACGTGGATTTTGTAGGCGGCAATGAATTCTGCGGAAAGACGTTTAAAGCGATTATTATTCCCACTTTAATCGATGCGAGCGAGATGTCTACCGAACAAATTACCGCTGCCGTTACCGCGGCAGTTGAAAAAGGGGTAATCGACTTGACTATTAAGTTCGCTTCAAATGCGGGAACCGATGAGTTTAATGCGGTAAACAACACGATACACTTCTCTAGTTTGGAAGAAGTAAATCTTACTATAACGGGCGTGACGGAAATAACAACTACTATGTATTACAACTATAGCTGGCTTAAAAACATAACGTTCGGCGACGGAATAACTACTTTGGGAAACGGATATAATGTAATATATTTCTGCGGCGCGCTTGAAAGCATAACTATCGGGAAAAGTGTTAAAAATATCGGAGCTAACGCTTTTAGGGAATGCTAAAGCCTTGAAGCGATAGTTTACGAAGGTACGAAGGAAGAATGGAATTCCGTTATTAAAGGCGAAAATTGGGTTAAAGAGTCGCCTTCGGTAACCGAGGTCGTTTGTTCCGACGGAACGGTTACGCTTTAATATGAACAAATTTGCAGAAGAATAAAAAATTTTAGCAACTAAATAAGCCAAAAGTCCCTCAATCCTTAATCGGTGCGAGGGACTTTTTGTCGTATATAATTAAAAAATAAAAAGAATTTATAGTTTTTTTTCGGCTAAAATCTCGCCCGTGATTCCGTCTAAAAGATAGGCGAGTTTAAGTCCGTCTTGCAGAATAAAGCCCACGTAATAATAATTGCGCCCGCTTTCGCATAAAAGTCTTATCGATATTTCCCCTTCGAATTTCGAACCGCTCGTGTGTTCGTTTAAAAAATCCGCAGCTTTTTCGGTTGCTTTTTGTAATGCGGTTGTGTAACTTACGGTATCGGCTTTCAAAAGACTGGTCGTTTTAATCGTTTCGCTTTCGTCGCCGCGGCAAAAGGTCAGAGCAAGCTCGTTTCGGGGTAGGGCTTTGACTTCTGCACTGCAAGAAATCGTTGAAGAAACGGGATCGTATTGCGTTTGTTTTTCATATAACGTTCCGTCGATTTCGAATTTCACGTTTATAACTTCGTCCGAACGTTCTTTTGTGAAAATTTTTATCGAGAGAAAAAGCGTTTGGGTTTCGACTATTCCGTCGTGCTTGAAAGGTTTTTCGCGAACTCCGGAGTAAACCGTAACGGAATAATTTTCCGATTCTCCGCAAAAAACGTCGGATCTCAGCTCGCTTACGTAAGATAAATAGTCTACCCGAGGCTTGCAAGAGGCGCAAAACAGCGCGGCAATAAGCAAAATTAAGGCGGATGAAATTGCCGCCAAGCGTTTTTTCATAAAAAGGCTCCTTATAGCCGAGTAACGGCTTCGTTTAAAAATATTCGCGGCTTGCTTGCATTATGACAAAAAAAACAAACGCGTCGCTTTTTTTGCCGTCGCGCATTGCCGAAATCGTCGAAAAACGGTTTACATAACTTTAAAAATATGTTATACTAGTTACATAAAAAATTTTACTATACGGAAGCGGTAAAGTGAAAAAAGTCATTTTAAAAACTGCATTGCTGACTTTGTCGGGAATAATTGCGCTTATGCTCGTAGTTTACGGCGTGTTTGCGTATTTTTTTCCTGCTAGTTTAGCCGACGCTTATCGCGGAGTTTTTAATTACGACTTGGCTTTAAAATACAGCGAACGCGTTTTTGAAAAAGATAAAAGCATGGAAAATCGCATTATTCTCGTTAGGGATGCGATAAATGCGCAAAACGAGGAAAAAATAATTCAATATGCGCCGTCCGTGCTTTTTTATTCGGAATTATCCTTAGACGATCGCTCTGTTATAAGCGAAAAATATTGCGTCGCCTTGTATAATTCGGCTAAGTCCGAAGAAAACGAGAGTGAGAAAACTCACAAATACGAAAAAGCTATCCAAGAAGCGTTTAAAAACACTTTTGGCGCGCTTTCTACCGGATATGGCGAAATTAACGCCGTGCGCGCACTTATTTTTACCGTTATAGACGAATGTTCCGATTCTTCTTTAAGCGGCGGCGTTTTAACCGAAAAGCTTGATTTTTTGAATTCTTTGTTAGAACAATTAAAAACCGAGGCTTTAAACGAAGATAATAATTTTTCCGACGACGAAAGCGATCTTATCTTAGGCGACATAACCAAAATAGAAGAATTCATCGCAAAAATCGGCGAAAAAAATCAATAAAAATTGCCTTGCTCCGCTTTTTTGCGGCGCGGGGCTTAATTTTAAATAAAAAAGTTAAAAATACAACGAACATAAAAAAACACTGAAAGGAGTTATTATGCAAAAGATTATTAACGAAGGCTTAACTTTCGACGACGTACTTTTAGTTCCCGCCGCCAGCGAAGTTATTCCTAAGCAAGTAAACATTTCGACCGTGCTTGCCCCGGGCATAAGCCTTAACATTCCGCTTCTTAGCGCCGCGATGGATACGGTTACCGAATCGCGCATGGCTATCGCCATGGCGAGAGAGGGCGGTTTAGGTATTATTCACAAAAACCTTTCCATCGAAGATCAAGGGCGCGAAGTCGATAAAGTTAAGCGCAGCGAACACGGCGTTATAACCGACCCCTTCTTTTTAGAACCCGAAAACAAGCTTTCCGACGCGCTCGCGTTGATGAGGCAATATCGCATAAGCGGCGTTCCCATAA
>CAYVKZ010000076.1:0-2795 GCA_964452295.1 uncultured Acidiphilium sp. | reverse complement strand
TCGTATATTATTTTTTAAAAAATGCCGTGGCTTTTTTGTGAGAGCTATTTGTTTGCTTTTAATTTAAAACGCTTAAAAGAGTGATTTTTCCGTTTTTTAAGCGTCTGATTTTTTTCGGGTCGTTCTGCCCGGCGCAAATTTATCTACGTCACAAAACAAAAAAACAACATAAAACCCGCCGAAAGTGCCGTTAATCGACCTATAGGCGGTTTTTTCGAATTGTAGCCTTTAGCAGAAAATAACCACATCTTGAAGTGATGGAATAAAAAAGCTTTAGCAAAAGTAATCCTCCCGCGTTATAATAGAGTGGGTTTGCCGACCACAAATAAAAAACACAGGAGGATTAGTCATCCAACGAATATATGTATTTTGAATTTATATCTATCTTTGAAAAATCTATTTTTATTGTGCCGTCCTTGCCGAATGTCTGCTATGTGCTAATTGTTTGACGGACAAAAGTCAATAATTGATGCAAATCATTAACCAGTGTAAGGACATCAAATAAACTATTTCATGTCCGGAAGGACGGCGTTTGTACGTGAAAAAAATTAGTAATAGAACAAATATTTGATTTGGAGTAAATAATGCGTCTCAATACTTAGCAGTACTTTTTTGATATTTCCACTAAACAAAAAAAGTCGCTCTGACTCTTGGTGGAAAACCGAACGCCTTTGAAATATAAAAATAGATTATAAGGTTATTATTTCTTAAATTTGCACTTTTCTGAAATAAATGCCAAGCATTATTCGACCTTATTTCACAAAAATGAGCAAACTTCTTTGCGAAATAACAAAAATAATTTCGCAGACGCTATTTCGGTATATTGACTTTTTGTGAAATAACGGCTATAATATTACTAACGTTATTTCAAAAGGAGCATTTGTTATGAATAGAGCCGGTGGATATATTACAGCGCTTGGCGGAATCGCTTCATATAAAGCATACAAGCCCAATCCGCTGCCGCCGTTTCCCGAACTCGAAATGGATTCGGAAATGGTGAATTTCCTTACAAAGGCACATAACCTTCTTGGAAAGTTAGATACTACGGCAGAACTCATCCCCGATATGAACCTATTTTTGAGCGCATACGTTAGAAAGGAAGCCTTGCTTAGTAGTCAAATCGAAGGTACGCAAGCAACGCTCGAAGACGTTTTAAGTCCGACGATAGACGTTGCGGTTAATTTGGAAGTCGGAGACGTTGTCAATTACGTTAACGCACTTAATTATGCGATTGCGAGAATGAATGAATTGCCTATATGCAATAGGCTGTTATGCGATACCCATAAAGTTTTAATGCAAGGCGTTCGCGGTCAAGAAAAAAATCCCGGTGAATTTCGTCGCAGTCAAAACTGGATCGGCTCGTCAAATAGTAATCTGCAAACGGCAAGATACGTTCCGCCGACAGTAGAAGATATGCTGGCTGCAATGAGCGACCTTGAAAAGTTTATAAACGACTATGATATGGATATCTTGCTTAAAACCGCTCTCGTGCATTACCAATTCGAGACGATACACCCGTTTTTAGACGGCAACGGTCGAATCGGAAGAATGTTGATTGCACTTATGCTTATGTCCGACGGCGTGTTAAAACGCCCCGTATTGTACTTGTCGTTGTATTTAAAATGCAATCGCATCGAATATTATGATAGACTGAGCGAAGTTCGCGTAAAAGGCAATTACGAGCAGTGGATAAAATTCTTTTTGCGCGGAATTATAGAAACCTGCAACGACGGAATCAAGACTATCGAAGCAATCAACACGTTAATAACTTCCGATGAAGCGAAACTTGTTAAAAAATCCGAAATTCAACAGAAATTATTCGATTATCTAAAAGAACACCCTATTATTAGCATCGGAAACACCGCTAAGGCGTTAGTCTTGTCCTATAACGGTGTTGCTACTGCGGTTAATAAAATGATTGAGCTTGGTATTCTTAACGAAACAAGCTCAAAAGCAAGAGATAGGATATTTGAATATTCCAATTATATAAATATCCTAAAATCGGGTACGTAAGCAAATTTGTCCTGTTTTTCGTGAGGTTATATCGGAAACCGTCAATATCCGTCAAAGGTATAAAATGTTGCTTCCTTATCTTTTAACGAGAAATGTAATTTGCGCAAATGGACAAGAAAAATTAAAGTATCGAATTAAGCCGTCAAATCAATGTAATATTCTTATTCTATAATACCGTTTCAAAATTTGCGAAACGGTATTTTTTAGCTAAAACAAGAGTGTAACTACCGCCGCTTGAAAAAAAGTTCTTTTTGTGGTATAATGCAATATAATAAATTTTTTATATGTGTAATCCACGTTCAATTTTAACCGACACAGCATAAAAATCGCAACTTCTTGCGATTTTTATGCCTGAACGTGCGAAAACTATTTGACATTATGCCGTAAATGAACTATAATTATTCTTGTAATGGCATATAACGAAAAGGTGTATGTTATGAAAATCAGTTACAAAAAGTTATGGATATTGCTTATCGAAAAAGATATTTCGCCCGTTACCTTAAGGGAAGACTTGAAAATTGCCACGGGAACGATGACAAAGCTAAGAAAAAACGAGGAAGTTGCCATATCCGTATTGCTTCGTATATGCGAATATCTTGACTGCGATATAGGCGATATTTGTTCGGCTGTTAAAATCGAGGAATGTTAAAAAGGGAGATAATATGGGATTGTTTGATAAAATTAAAGGGGCAACGGAAGGTATTTTTTCTAAAAAACAAACATGCGACACCGATACGACGAGCAGGTTTTGCGCAAAATGCGGTGCGCCGTTGCAAGAAGGC
>CAYVKZ010000075.1:0-2948 GCA_964452295.1 uncultured Acidiphilium sp. | reverse complement strand
ATTGTCGTCGTGAATTTCGGGCGAAGAAGAAAGCGGCAAATAAAGCTTTCCGTTTCGCTCGCGCAAAAGCCCCAAAATAGTATTGCCTATTTCGGACAAGAACGGATACGCGCGGGTTCTTAAAAACTCCTCGTCGCCGGTGTATAAATAGTATTCGTCGAAGCTTTGCGCCGACCAAATGCTCATCGTAGGCGAAAGCGAATATTGCCCCCAACCGCACATCGGCTTGCCGTCTATGGTGGAAACGCCGGGTATTATCAACCCGTCGTCTACCCCGTAAAACTCGCGCGAGACCTTTTCGAATTGAGGCTTTAACGACCATAAATAATCGACGAAAACCTTACCCTCGGGCAATCGATTGCCTTTTAAGTAAGATTGATAAGAAAGTTGCGTGTTCGTATCGTGATGATAATCGCCCTTCCAAGGCGGCGGGCAATCGTCGTCCGCCGTCCAAACGCCTTGAAGCGGCATGGGATAAAACCCTTCGCGGCTGCACGAAGCGAATAAGTAATAAGAGCGATAATAGGTTTTTTCTAAAAGTTCGTCGCCTATTTGCACGCTCGATTTAGCCCAATAGTTTTGCCACCATTTTATATGATCGCGCTTGATTGCGTCGTAGCCCTTTTGCGAAGCGGCAGAAAGCTCTTTTTTCGCTTGTTCTATAAAATCTTCGCCGTTTTTATTGTTTGCCACCGTAAAATACAGTTCGGTAAACTCGCCCTTTTGCACTTCGAGCACGACCGCGCCGTATTTCAAATCGGTTTTTGTCGTTTGCAAATAATAAGTGAAATCTCCGTCTTTTTTGATTTCCGCGGCGGGGTATTCGAACGTTTGCGTTATGTAATCGGGTACGTGCAGTTTGAGCGAGTATTTGCCGTAAACCCTAGCCATGCACACGAATTCGGTTGCGGCGGCTATAAGTTCGATTTTACCCTTGTCGTGCTCTAAAACGCCTACCGCTTCTGTTATGTTTATCTCCGAGCGAACGTTTTTAAGCTCCCCGAAATCGAGCTCGATTCTGCCCGCCGTTATCTTTGAAGGATAAGGCTTGTCCGTATTGCTTCTGTTAAACAAACGGTCGTATTCCGCCCAATCTTCCTTTTTGCCGCTCTTTACGAGTTTTTCCATGTTCTTGTAGTTAAACCCGGGTTCCAAAGTCCAAGGATGCGGGCGAGTATCCCATAAATCTACGCGGTCTATCGCGATTTTTACGGGATTGTCGCCGTATAAAAGGCAACCTAATTTGCCGTTGCCGAACGGTAAAGCTTCGTCCCAATTTTTAACGGCTTTATCGTAGCGAATGTCGTATTTTTTTAAGTTCATTTTATACTCCTTAGCAAGAGATAATCAAATCTCGACGCTTGTTTTTTATCTAAAAATCGGCGTTTTAAGCCGCAATTTAAGCGGAACGAATTATTCCGCGGCGTAATACGAAACGCTTCCGTCGCCCGAAATCGTTCCGTCCGAACAATATACGATATATTCCGAAGAAGATATCCAATCGTCGCCCTTTTCGACGGCTTGCCATTCTTCGACAGAGCCGATAAAACGTATTTCGGAAACGGCGCACGAAGCAAAGCAACCTTCGCCGATGCTTTGAATTTTAGAATTTATAACTACTTTTTGCAAGTTTTTGCAACCTCTGAAAACTCTGTTGTTCAGTTTTTCGAGAGAGCTTGAAAGAGTTACTGTTTTTAACGAATCGCAACAGTCAAACGCCCTAATGCCCAAATCGACGACGCTATCCGGAATAACCACGTTTTCAAACAACGTGCACCCCATGAACGACAAGGCGCCGATACTTGTTATTCCGCTACCGAAAGTTATGCTTTCTAACGATTTAAAATTATAAAAAGAATAGTCCTTAATTTCGGTTATATAATCCGAGATTATCAATTCGGTTACTAAGGTTCCGTTAAAATATATTTCCGCGTTACCTTTACTCACGGGGGAAGACATGGACGTATTGAATTTCATTTTTAGCCAATCGTCTATCGAACCGATAAAATTTACTTTTATGTTATTCGTGTTATGCAAATCGGCAAACGCCAGCCAGCCGCAATAAACGATATTGCCGTATAACGTTATCTCTTCGGCGTTAGTAGTAAAAGCCTGATCGTTAACGATACGCGTTTGCTCATGAAGCTCGTATGATTTTTTAGAATACTCGACGCATCGCATAGCAATCATATAAGGATTGCTTTCGCTACCGATATAATAAACGTCGTCGTAAACGTTATAATTAAAGGTTTCGGCGCTCCAATTACCAAGCGAGTGCACCTCTATTTCTTCTAAACTGTCGGGCACGATTAAATCGGTTAACCCGTCGCAATAATAGAAGGCCCCGGCTCCTATTTTTTTAACGCCTTCTAAAACGATAACCTTTTCTATCGAAGTATCTTCGATTAAACCGTCAGTCGCCCCGCTTTCAACAAGTCCGCTGCCCACCGTAAGCGTTTTTAAATTAGAACATTTTTTAAAGACGTCGGTACCCACTTCGCTTACCTCATGCGGAATAATCGCGCTTTTAAGCGACGAACAGTTATAAAACGCGTAATCTTTAATTTTAGTAACCGTTTGCGGAATCTCTATATCCGTTACAAGTTCGCCGCCGATATACAAATCGTAGGGGACGGCAAACGAACTTTTAAAATCGATGTCGAGCCACTCTTCTAAACTTCCTTCGTAACGCACTTCGCTTAAAAGCTGCGCGCCCGTAAAAACGCGATAACCCACGCTTTTAACGCTTTTAGGTATGGTAAGTTTTTTAAATTCGCTTGCGCTAAGCCAGAAAACTTCGTCGTAGATAAACTTAGTGTTTTCGTTGATTTTTAAATCGCTTATTCCTCGGATATCTTCGATTTTGTAAAGGATAAAATACGGGTTTTGCTTGCTGCCTATATAATTGGCAAGATTTTCCGAAGTATATTCGAGAGAAAAACATTGAT
>CAYVKZ010000074.1:0-2987 GCA_964452295.1 uncultured Acidiphilium sp. | reverse complement strand
CGTAAGCGTAGCGCTAGTTTTACTCGTCATTCTGAGCAAGCACGTACGCGTGCGCGCCGAAGAATCTCGCTTGATTACTTACGGATAACTCCAATGAGATCTTTCGACTCGCTAACGCTCGCTCAAGATGACGGTGATGCACGGTTCTCCGCTCAAAGTGACCGATAAAACAACTTTCATGTATCAAAAAAGCCCTCGCTTGCGTAAAAGAAGGGCCTTTTTAATTCGGGTCGAGATTATTCGCTTAAATCAAGCCACAAGGCGGGGACGACGCTGTAGTAAGAACTATAGACGTAGATGTTAAAGGCAGAATCGCCGACGAGCCCAACATACCACGCGTAACCACTATTACTATAGTAAGGCGAACGCAACCAGAAAGGGCCGTTCCCGTCATAAATATCTCCGCTTCTTGTATATCTATAACACCCCTGACATTTAGCATAATCGGTCGATTTGAATCGCCTTGCCGGATCGTATGCACTATACGATCCGTTAAATCCGTAATCCGAATTAGTTATTTCTTGCTCGGAGAGTAAGAATACTTTATCGTTAGTATCCGCGCATGCATAAGTATTTACGCCGTTATTCCAATACGTTGCGTTGTTATTCGGGTTTGTGCTGCGAGCGCTGTTATCCACTAACGTAGTTTGTATTAACGCTTGTTGAGCTTGAGAAAACGCCGTGTTATAGAAATTATCGTTTAGCCAAGCTCTGATATTACTTTCTGCATAGTTGTTAGCATAAACGGTTTCGCCGTTTATGCTACGATTATCATCATAATTATCATAATATTCTTGGCTATCTATAGCTATATCGCACAACAAGAAGGCTTTGCCGTTCCTTTTCGTTAATATGCGCCATTTTAACGGTTCGTATTTAAACCAATAACAAGTGCTTAATTCGTAGCCGTTATCGTCTTGAAAAGTATAATCCGCCGAACTGCTATAGCTTGTCCAATACGGGCGATAGTTTGTAAAGTATACCCCGCGATATTTTTCGTTTTCGTATGATATATCCTTATACCACATAAAGGCGGTCGAGTTGCTCGAGCTGATATAATATTCGTAATTAGTCCAACCACCGAAATCGGACGAAGTAGGTAAATCCCCCGCCGCAGAATTTAACGCGGCTATGACGGAGCTATCTTCTACCTTAGTCTGCGGATAAGAACCGAAATAGACGTAATCGCCTTCGATTGTGTAGGTATTGCCGCTTGGTTCGCCCGCATTGTAGTTAGGATCTTTCGCGCCGCAGCCTTCGTTAATGCAAATGCCGTTTGCATAGTTATGCTCCGTTTTTGCAACCGATTGCGGGGCGATTAAAACCTCATTACAGACGGAGCATTTTTTACCTTCGGTTGAGCCTTCTTTGTAACAAGTAGCCTCTACTGCAGGAATAACTTCTTCGGTGTGCGAGAGTTTTCCAATTTCTTCTGTTTCAGAAAAATCGCATAAAGAACATTTTCGCGAGCGTTCACCGACTTTTGAGCAAGTGGCGTTGATTACTATTTGCCATTCGCTAAATTCGTGAATACATTCTTGCGGCGTATCGGGCGAATTTGATAAATTTATGTCGCCGCCGGAGGAATTACTTTGATTTTCGCAAGCCGCAAACATTGCAAGCGAACACACTAAGCAAAACGATAGAGTGATAAAAAGTAGCCGTTTTTTCATAAGGTTTCTCTCCTTGTAATAATTGCCGAATTATACTCACGCGGTTTGTTTTTAGCCATTGAAGAACCGACCCGCCAACGGGTAGCCCATCGCGGACGTAACCGAGCTATAGTTATACATATTATCATACCCCCCCCCCCCCCCCATTTTTGTCAAGTATTTTAATACCGTTTTTTAAAATAATTAAAATTTTTTTATTTTTATGCACATTTTTCGCGCGAGCTCTTTCAACTCGCTAACGCTCGCTCAAGATGACGGTTGGTACTATTCGTCATTCTGAGCGCAGAGGCAAATTAAGGCTTCCCTGTGTAAGGGAAGCCAGATCCCTCGACTCCTCTCGGGATGACGGTGTTATAACGTTCGCTCGGGATGACGATAAAAAAAGCATTCGCTTAGGATGATTGACATATTGAAAAGCATTACTTATTTTTCGCGAAAAATCAGGTTTTTTATTTTTTTACTTGCATATCATGCAAAAATATGTTACAATATGTAATGCAAACAAACGCTTTAAAATCCTTTGTTTGTATCGCAGAATATCGGGACTTGCGATTGGCGTTACTCACAAAAAACATATATCGCGACTATAAAAAAGAGGAAAAATCATGGATAATTCAAATGAAATTAAAAAGTCTGTAATTATACTTCATGCACCTCAGACCTCGAAAAACAAGCTTTCGGCTTGCAGTAAAGCCTTAAAAAATCATTTTAACTTTTTAGGCTGTCTTGTCAATAACAAAGAAAACCTAATAACCGTAATCGAGCAAATAAAGCCCGATTTTTTAATATTGACCTTCGTTGAGGGTGAGCCATATTATTATGTAGCTATAAAATATATACGCAAATTTTTACCGAATACAAAATTGATTTTGTTAATAGGAAAAGGGACTCCGATATACAATATCACGCTCAAAATGATAGCTACTGCCAACTACACTATGACTTGGCCTAAAAACTATGATATTCTTATCGAAAAAATGGAACTTCTTACATCGTTCGTAAATCATTATAAAAAGTGCCGAGACGATAATGTAATAGCAAAAGAAACTATAAGTTTGCTTGGCTCAATGTACGACAAGTTTTTTTAGTTTTACTCATAGGCGTTTTTGTTTACAAATTGCATCGCTTAAAACAAAAAAACAACAAAAACCCGCCTATAGGTCGATTATCGGCACTTTCGATGGTTGAAAATATTTGTAAAAAACGTTTATTAAAAACAGCGCTGAAGGCAAAATTGGATTCCGCCTTCGGTGCTGTTTTTTATTCTTTAAAACGTCCTGCCGTTTATTGATTTCACAAACTAAAACCGTCACA
>CAYVKZ010000073.1:0-3035 GCA_964452295.1 uncultured Acidiphilium sp. | reverse complement strand
CTTAACAAAAAAAGTAAGCCTACCCGTTAAAAGTAGACTTACCATGGTTTTTTGTTTATTTTTTAAGTTCTTGAATGATAATTTCGTTAACAACTCAAATTTTTTATATTTTCCAATTTTTTATTTAACCAATTTAAATCTTCAATAAATTCCTCATCTTGCCAAGAAAGAAATTTGCATCTCTGTTTTTTATCAACCAAAACCAATAGTGTAGATGCAGTCAAAAATCCGTCGTCAAATATTTCAACAATTTCATTTTTATCATTAAAAACCGTTATGCTTAAATATAGATTTTCAGATTTTTTATTATTAAGTTCTTTGCCATATTCGCAAACAAGAATATAGTTTAACTCATTAACTAATTTTTGTAGTTTACTATATAATTCACTATTTTTTAAATTTTCTATTTCATTATTACAATATAACGACAATACTTTAAGCAAATTTTCATTCACAAGTCTCTCTCCTTTTATAAAGACCCATTCAAACAGCGTTCATCTAAATCTTTATTCGGTTAATTCATCAAAGCCTTCTGACCACGAGTTGTAAGAATCTACCTGTATGTCAATGACATCAAAATTGTCAGGGTATTGTTTGCCGATTTTACTATGCTTCTTTAAATACTTGATTTTATTATTTGCTTTTTCCTTCGTCGAAAAATAATCAAATATATTCCAGTAAGTAAAGCCATCAACCCCATCATCGTATTCATGAAAAACGCAATATAAGATTACATTTGATTTATTTTGAATACTGTAATCAAAATCAACACCGAATTTTGTGATCGAAAAATTATCTTTGCCATACTTGTTAAAGCCCGGTAAATTAATAGAGCGTGATATTTTAGTCTCAGCCTTTTTCTTTGTGGAAAAAACCCCTAAATCAAAAAAAGATTCGTGCTTTTCGGGTGTTAGATATTGAAAATCTACCAAATAAAAATATTTTTTCATATCACCGACCTTTATAGTCCCTCAAATGTTTTTCAATCCATTTTACGATTTTGTTAAATTCGCTTCCCGGTCCGATTTTCCATTTTCCCGGTCCGTATTTCCAATCAAGAATATCTTTTGCGTTTTGTTGCGCGGTTTTATCCGGGGAAATCATATTTTCATTAATCCAGATAGGTTTGTCCGAAGCAGTCTCTTTAGCCGACTTTTTAGATTGATTATCTTTGTTTTTATTCCTTTTATAAATGGAAATATCTCGTCTTTCTAAATCTTTATAAACTAAAGTTAGCCCCGTCTTTTGATTAATAGTGTCTAATATGCGCTTTCTTTGTCTTTTTGAAAAGCACTCTATGTATATCCATTTTGTATCGCCGTTTTTTAATGTTATCTCATAAAAAACAAATGGTCTCAAACTAGAATAAACATCGGCGGTTTTTATCCTTTTCTTTTTGGAATTTGCGTTTGCGCAAATTATAGCGATATTTTGTATATCATTGTATTCGACTTCGTCGGGAAATTGTATCCCCCCTGTTTGTCTTTTGCTAAGAATAGTGCCCGTTACTATTAATTTGTCATCGGTAAAGACAACCTTGTTATGTAAACAAGCAACTATAGTCATCGCGAATAAAAACGCCGTGTACAGTAACCCAAGAAAAAACAGTGTAGAAATGACATAACGCTGTTTTTTAACTATAACATCATACGCAAAAAGTATTGCTACATATATACAGCCAGAACAACAAGCCATATACAAGATATATGATAATATGAACGAGATACTTAATGAATATATTGACTTTTTCACTAATCAGCCCTCCCCACACCAAGCAAATAAAGCAATAAGCCGTATAAATCCAAATAATCGCAAACATCATCCATGACGGCGCCGGCAACGCTATTATATGCTTCAATCGCCAACATTTTTCCGAATGTTTTCATCGTAACACGGGTAATTGTTTGATTCCAGAATTTCGTATACATTTGTTTACTAACCGCAGAGAAACTTCCCCTACCCGCATTAAGCCCTTGGATTCTAATTTTACTCATTATTCCTGTCGACGCCAAAGAAATAAAACCGGCAACCCATGAGTCCTTCATAATATCGCCTACAGAATACGAAGCATCGCCTGAAACATTTTCACCGATCATAGTACCCGAAGTCGCAACCGCCCCGCTTAAAAAACCACCAAGCATTACAATGAGTGCATTACTTGACCCAGCGGTCGCAAACGATATAGCTCCGCCTATAGCCCCGCCAATGGTAGAGCCGATTAACCCGCCCCACGACCACTCAAAATCTCCCGTAACAGCATAATCTATTAATTGTCCTGCGGTATATGAAGCAGCACCTATAACAGCACCGATTAACGCAGCAATACCTACCCCGACAAGAACCGAAACAAAAGCATGCCCGCTCGGGTCGCAATAGTTTACAGGGTCGTTGCCGCAATAGGCGTACAGATTAAGCCCATTTACGGAAGTAGGCTCTAAATACTCGGTAGAATCGGGACTTATGAACCTACAAAGTTTAGGCGCGTAATACCTATCCCCGCAACAGTACATTCCCGTTTCCTTATCATAGTAATACCCGCGGTAGGTTATGTTGTTATATTCCTTAGCAATAGGATCTGAACTCGAAACAACTAAGCGGTTACCCCAAGCGTCGTAAGCGTACTTAACCACACGGTTACCGCTTGCGTCATAGACTTCCTCGACGTCGCCCAATAAATTACGGTGGTAATAATACGTTCCGTCAACCCCGTCTGACGTAATCGTAAACCCTATCACGGTAGATTGGTCGTATAAATACGTCGTAACGTACGTTTTGCTTGCGCTTTCGGTGTAGCCCTCGGCCCTACGTTCGGATATAAGCCTTCCCGCCGCGTCATACGTATACGTTGTGGTAAAGTCTATCATAAAGTCCCCGGAATAGTCCGGTCCGGGGTTGTAATCGTAACGCTTGTAAACCCTTTGACCGTATGCGTTATACTTAAACTCCAACGTTTCGCTCGACTCCCACGAGTTTTCGTCAATATAGTCGTAAACTTTAATAAGTTTGCCTTTATCCCAAACAAGGACTTTATCCCC
>CAYVKZ010000072.1:0-3229 GCA_964452295.1 uncultured Acidiphilium sp. | reverse complement strand
CGCCGTGAGTTTCTTTAAGTCTGTGATGATTCCAACGTTTGATAACGCCGCTGAATCCGTGACCTTTAGTAATGCCTACAACGTCTACCTTGTCGCCGTCGGCAAATTTTTCGACGGTAAGCACGCTGCCTACTTCATACTCGCTTGCGTTGTCGACTCTGAATTCTTTAAGAATTTTTTGAGGTTCTACGCCTGCTTTTTTGAACTGCCCGATTTCGGGTTTGTTTAAGGCTTTTTCGTTAACCTTTAAAAAGCCGAGTTTCAAAGCCGAATAGCCGTCTCTTTCCACAGTCTTGATTTGAACGACGGGGCACGGACCTGCTTCGACTACGGTGACCGGGATTACTTTTCCGTCTGCGGAAAAGATCTGCGTCATGCCTAATTTTCTGCCAATGATTGCTTTATTCATAGATAAAGTTCACCCTCCGTATTTAATTACAGTTTTATTTTTACGTCGACGCCCGCGGGAAGATGGATGCTGTCCAAAATCTTTGCATTGGTCGAATAAATGTCGATAAGTCTTTTATAAGTTCTGATTTCGAATTGTTCGCGGCTGTCTTTATATTTGTGCGGCGAACGAAGTATGGTAACTACTTCTTTTTCGGTGGGCAGAGGAATAGGTCCGCTGATTTTAGCGCCCGCCTTCTTCATAGCCTCGATAATGCGTTCGGTAGCTTGGTCGACCATTTCATGATCGTAAGCAGCTAATTTGATTCTTATTTTTTGACCTGCCATTTTACTGAAAAACCTCCGTTTTATACTAACTTTTCAAGCAAAAACGCCATGGCAATTTTAATTTTTGCGTTTTCACTTACAACTTTGCCGTGCGTGTCGACCATAGAGCAATAAAAAAATCATCTGCGCTGTGTGTTAAGCAGATGACCGTACTACCCCATAAAGGTCGGTTAGTCGCAGGGGTTATACCCCCACATTTGTCAATGAAAGTTATCTTCCTTTTAAAACGCGAGTTTCCGGAGTTCGCGTTTTTCGGATTAAGTAACCTTTCATCTCAACCCAAATACACAGCTTGCATATCATAACATATTACGCCGACATAGTCAAACGTTTTTTCGCCGTTTTTAAAAATATTTTCTTTTTTAGGCAAAAAATTTTTAATTTTGACAACTCACCCGCGCGTATCGCGTTTTTAAGGCGAATAAGGGGGCTTTTTTGTATATATAATATAATGTTGCGCGCGCGTAGTTCTATATGTGTAAGATGAGAAACGAATGCTATTATTACAGGTCATTCTGAGCGGAGGGCTTAGCCCGAAGTCGAAGAATCTCGATTGAGTATTTACGGATAATTCAGACGAGATCTTTCGACTCGCTAACGCTCGCTCAAGATGACGGTTAGCTCTACAAGTCATTCTGAGCAAAGCGATTTTATTCGCGCTAGCTTTACTCGTCATTCTGAGCGAAGCGAATTTATTCGCGAAGTCGAAGAATCTCGATTGAGTATTTACGGATTATTCCAAGCAATATCCCTCGACTGCGCTCGGGATGACGGTGAAACAAAGGTCGCTCGGGATGTCGGCGAGTTTAACGAGTCGGATAATTCAAACTCTCTCGGTCATTTTTTGACGAGAGAGTTTTTTCTTCCGTCACCCCGCTCGACAAAAAAATAAAAAACGGAAATTTGCGAAAAACAAATCTCCGTTTTTTTGTTTTAAGGTTGTTATTTAGAAAAGCTTTGATCGTCTATAACGATGGTCGTTCCGTCGCCTACGATACGACCGTAAACGTTGCCTTCGGCGGTGCAATCTTTAATATAGAGCGTTCCGTTATTATTTACGGTTCCTACGATAAAACCGGTTTTTTGATCGTTTTCGCCCTTAATTTCGCAACCGCTAACCGAGCAGTTTTCGATTTTATAACTGCAACCTTTGCCTTCGGAATCGATATAAGTGCTGGTTGCGCACATACCAACTATACCCGCAGCATTGCCGTTATCGTTCGTTACGCTACCTCCGGTAACCGTGCAATTTTTAATAGAAACAGTTGCCGCACCGACACCTTCGTCGGAACCGTGCATGTATAAGTAACCGACTAACGAACCCGCACTCGAAGCAGCGCCTTTTGAAGCCGTTATTGTAACGTTGTTCGTGTGGCAATTATCTAAAATTAAACTCTTTGCCCCGCTATCTAAAGCAGCAACGAACGCCCCGCTGTGCCAAGCGTTTGCACCTGCGTTAACGTCGGATGAAATACTACCCACATCGGAATCTTTTATGGTTAAGTTGCTTACGCTTATTTTTTGCGAAGCGTTAGGCCCGAGAAGCGGCATAGTCAAACCGCTGATAAAATGCTCTCCGCCGTTGAGCGTATAAGACGAATATAAACTTGTATTTTTGAATAATAACGACGTCCAATTATCGAGCAAAACGTAGTTTTTGTCGAGCGTTACGTTATTGCTCGCGGTAAGAATTGCTTTAAGATAAGCGGAAGAGCAATAAACGGTTCCGTCGATTTCGAGCGTTCCGCTTGCGATAATTCTGCCGACCATTCCGTCAGCAAAAGGTTCTTTTGCATTTTTGTTACCGAGAGATACTTCGCTTGCGCTGCAGTTGTTAAGGATTGTTTTTCCTCCCGCAGAACCGATAATCAAACCTGCTTTTGCCGCTTCGCCATCTCTATCTTCCGCGCAAGAAACGCTACCGCCCGAAACGGAACAATTCGTAAACGTGATATCGGAGTAGCTAAGACCTATAAAGCCACCCGCCGAAGAATCTTCCGCGGAAATTTCAACACCCATAACACTACAATTGCTTATGACCAAAGAACGATTATATGAACCCGCATAACCTATCAAACCGCCGGCATATTTGTACGCCTTTACAAAACCGCCTTCTACTTTGCAGCCGTTTAACGTTAACACGCAATTCGCATCGGCATTGTTATCGTATCCGTTCACAAACGCACCGTAACCTCTGTTGGTTTTATCGCTCGTTCCGTCAATCGCGACGTTTCTAAGGGTAAGATTGTTTACCGTAACGGTTATCGAACCAAGATCGCCTAAAAGCGAAGCAGTTAAATTCGAAATATAATGCCCGTTACCGTTGATGGTTGTTCCGGCGGAAATAGAAACAGGAGTCCAATTTTTGCCCGTCATATCGATATCGTTTATGATTTCGATTACCGCTTTGCCCTTGTTTCCGTTTGCAGACAGAGCCATTAAATCGTCGGCGGTGGAAATGCAGAGTGCACCGCAGGCCGAGCAAACGCCGTCT
>CAYVKZ010000071.1:0-3523 GCA_964452295.1 uncultured Acidiphilium sp. | reverse complement strand
GCAGAAACTTCAAGGTTTATCGCGGAATGGGCTCGCTCGCCGCTATGGCTAACGGTAGTAAGGACAGATACTTCCAAGAAGACGCTAAAAAATTCGTTCCCGAAGGGGTCGAAGGTAGGGTGCCTTATCGCGGAAGTTTGGCGGAAACCGTCTATCAAATGGTCGGCGGCATAAAGTCCGGTATGGGCTATTGCGGCGCCCCCGATTTAAAAACTCTGCGCGAAAAATCGCAGTTTATCAAGATAACCAACGCAGGTCTTATCGAAAGCCATCCTCACGATATTTCGATAACCAAAGAAGCGCCTAACTACACCTCTAAAAGCTAAACTTTTGAATAATAATAGGAGATTTTAATGCAAGACCATCAAATCGTGCTCGTTTTAGATTTCGGCGGGCAATATAACCAATTAATAGCGCGCAGAGTACGCGAACAAAAGGTATTCTGCGAGATGATTCCCTGCGATTCGTCTATCGAAAAAATAAAAAGTTATTCGCCTAGCGGCATAATCTTTACGGGTGGTCCCAGCAGCGTTTACGAAGAGGGCGCGCCCGTCGTCAATCCCGAGATATTCGAGCTCGGCGTTCCCGTTTTAGGTATTTGTTACGGAATGCAGGCAACCGCGCACGCGCTCGGCGGCAAAGTCGAGCACGCTCCCGGCAGAGAATACGGCAAAAGCGACGTTACATACGACGATTGCGTACTTTTTGCCGAAATGGATAAGCAAAACGTTTGCTGGATGAGCCATACCGATTACGTCAGCGGCTTGCCCGACGGATTTAAGGCTTGCGCTCATACTCCTTCGTGCGCTACGGCGGCTTTTTGTAGCGAAGAAAAAAGGATTTACGGCGTTCAGTTCCACCCCGAGGTGCAACATACTCGCCAAGGCACGCAGATACTTAAAAATTTCTTGTTTAAAATCTGCGGTCTTAAGGGCGATTGGACGATGAGCGATTTCGTTAAAGAGCAAGTCGAAAAAATTCGCGCCGAAGTCGGTGACGGCAAGGTGCTTTGTGCCATGAGCGGCGGGGTAGACAGTGCCGTCGCCGCAACTATCGTTCATAAAGCAGTGGGAGATAGACTTACTTGTATTTACGTCGACCACGGAATGATGCGTAAAAACGAAACCGAAGAGGTCGTTCGCGTGTTTAAAAAAGAGCGCGGAATGAACCTTATCGCCGTCGACGCGTCGGATAGATTTTTGGCTAAACTCGCGGGAGTTACCGAGCCCGAAAGAAAACGTAAAATAATCGGCGAAGAATTCATTCGCGTGTTCGAAGAAGAAGCGCGCAAAATCGGCAAGGTCGATTTCTTGGTTCAGGGCACTATTTATCCCGATATAATCGAAAGCGGTACCGGTAAATCCGCCGTTATAAAGTCGCATCATAACGTCGGGGGACTGCCTTCGGTAGTTGATTTTAAGGCGCTTATCGAACCTTTGCGCTCTTTGTTTAAAGACGAGGTCCGCGCAGTCGGTTTAGAAATGGGCTTGCCCGAAAAAATCGTAATGCGCCAGCCTTTCCCCGGTCCCGGGCTTGCGGTTAGATGCATTGGCGAACTCACGCGCGAAAAGTTAGACATTTTGCGCGACGCAGACTATATTTTCCGTGAAGAACTCGAAAAAGCGGGATTAAATCGCGAGATATGGCAATATTTTGCAGTGCTTACCAACAACAGAACGGTAGGCGTTATGGGCGACAGCCGCACTTACGGTTACACTGTAGCTTTGCGCGCGGTAACCAGCGTCGACGCGATGACCGCCGATTGGGCGCATATTCCTTACGACGTTTTGGCTACGTGTTCTAGTCGCATAGTTAACGAATGCGAGGATATTAACCGCGTCGTTTACGATATAACCTCTAAACCCCCCGCAACAATCGAGTGGGAATAATCGAAAGTGCCGTTAATCGACCTATAGGCTGACTTTTTTAAAAAAATCGGCAGGTCCGCTTTTTAAAAGCGTATAGTGTAGGTTAAAAAACTAACCGATTAAAGGTGATGAAAATGAGCGAAAACATGAACGAAAGCGTAAATCGAGAAGTCGATCGAAAAAACGCGAAATGTCCGTTTTGCGGCACCGAGCTTTACGTAAAGTATACGAAGGGCGACGGTTTTTGTCCGAGTTGCAAAAAGGAGTTCGATTGCGAAAAGGCGGTTAAACTGTATAAATCCGTGCACGAAACCGCGGCGGACGGCGAAAAAAAAGTTGCTAAGGGCGAAGATTATTTGGAAGTAGAGCGAATTCTCGAGCGTACCGAATTTTATCTTAAAAACAAGCGATTCGACGAGGCAAAAGGGGAGCTTTCGGCTGCTTTAAAGCTTACCGATTCGGATTATCGCGTTTATTTCGGATTCGTGCGGGCAGAAACCGCAAATTTAACCGATTATAAGAACGAAAGTCATAAAACTTGGCTCGAAAAGGCGTTTAATTGCGCCGATACCGAAGAAAAAACGATAATTCGTCGGCTGTATAAAGAATATTATCAGGTGGCGGGGCTTTCCGAAGAAGAGCGCTTAGAGTATAAAAACGAGCGCAACGCGGCTAAAAAGATCAAGCTCGAAGAAAAACTGAAAGAGCTTATTCCTAAATATATGAAAACGGCTCGAGGTTTGAACTCGAAGCTGATTTTCGGTTGCGTTCTTTGCACTTTAGGGTTTGCTGCTTTGATTTTCGGGCTTTTTACGGCGCTGGATATCGTTTCGCTTTGCGGAGTCGCCGCGTTGGCTGTGGCGTGCGTTCTTATCAGGTTATACGTAACGGATAAACGGCAGAACGCTATGTTCAACGCCACGCTCGATCTTTACGACGCGATGCCGTCGTTTAAGCTTTCGCCCGACGTTTACTTCGACCTTTTAGAAGGAATGAAATCTTGCGTTAAGCCCTTTTTAAAACGGGGCGGAACTCACGAATGCGAAGAAGGACTTACTTTTATAGTCGGATTACTTTTGAAAAGCGATGACGAGTTGGCTGTCGAGTTTATAACCCGAAATCGCGTTTTGAGCGGTTTTATCGAGTACGCGGAGCTTTAAAAAGTATAAGATGGCGCGAAAACGGACTTTTCGCGTGATAAAAAATACAAAAAAAGTATTTTTTTGTGCAAACGGGTGTTAAACACTTGTGAAAAAACGCAAATTATTGTAAAATATAACGGCTAGGCGTTAAAGAGCATACTTATTCGTTAAGAGAAAAGTGTAGAGACTTTTAGCAAATAGCAATTTTCAAATTTAAAAAAAATAAAAAAGGAGGCGTCTGTTACGATTGTTAATTTTTCGTAGGGGCGTCTTTTTTATTTTTTAAGTAGCGGCGTTTGCTTTATAAAAAATCTCAAGCCGTTTCGGCGGCGATTTTTTTAAGGCGATTAAGAACGTCTTATTCGCTAAAAGCGTCAAGCTACGATTTTAAACGTTAAAAAAATAAAAAAAGATATTATTTTTACGGCGGTTATCTAACGGATAATCCGCAAAACCACAGGAGGTTTTTAATGAAGTACATTTATCTTTTCAGCGAAGGCAACGGCAAAATGC
>CAYVKZ010000070.1:0-3674 GCA_964452295.1 uncultured Acidiphilium sp. | reverse complement strand
AGAAAAAAGAACGGGACTGTCACAAATTCTTTACAATTTGCGACAGCCCCTTTTTATCGTGTTGGTTTATTGACATCTTGCGTTTTTTCGGGTTTTGTCGAAAAATTATCTTGCGCTTTGTCCGATTGTTTTGCGATTTTATATTGCGTTTTATCTAAAAGTATATGACACGATGGCGTAACGTTTTCCTTCAACGAATCAATGAAACAAACGAGGTAAAAATCAGTCGTTTTTAAAAACGGTTTCGCGGAACGGCATCGTCTATTGGCGGTATTTACTCAACGATTAAAAGACTTTCTTTAAACTCGACTCCGTTGCCGCTTACGAAAAACAAAAATTCGCCCGCGTCCACACGATAAGAGCAATCCGTATCGTAAAAACCGAGGTCGTTAACGTTTACGTTAAACTCAACGCGCATCGTTTGCCCTGCCGACACGAAAACTTTGCGATAATCGAGCAGCGTGCGAACGGGCGTTAAAATTTTGCAAACTTTATCTTTAAAGTAAAGCTGAACGACTTCGAATCCGTCTACGTCGCTTACGTTACAGACGTCGCAGAAAAGAGAAATCGTATCGCCGAGCTTCGCGACTTTTTTCGATAAAACGAGATTGCCGTATTCAAAACGCGAATACGAAAGCCCGAACCCGAACGGAAAAAGACTTTTTGCCGAAACGTCGCAATAAGAACCTCCGTGCCAATATTCGTATTGATTATAATAGCACGGCTCCGCGCCGACCGCAGAGGGAAAAGAAATAGGTAATTTGCCGTTGAAATTTTTTTGTCCGCGAATAAGTTTCGCTATAGCCAATCCGCCTAAATCGCCGCCGTTAAACGCTTCGATAACGGCACTGCAATATGGCAAAACTCCGCTTAACACCAATGGTTTACCGTTTATAAGCACCAAAACGACGTTTTTGTTAACTTCATAAACGCGCCTTAAAAGCTCTTCTTGCCGCCCGCGTAAAATCGGTTGAGCCACGTCCTTAGTTTCGCCGTTCCACTGCACGGTATCGCCCATCGCCGCGATTACGACATCGGCTTCTTTCGCGGCGCGAACCGCCTCTTCTATTTGTTCTTCTTCGCAAACCTCGAATCCGCCTAAAGAGCAACCTTTTGCGTAAAAGATATCGCAATCCGCGTAAATTTCGCGCACACCCTTAAGCACGGTATACACGTCCGCCTTAGGCTCCGCTTCGGGGTGCGGCTCGGGATGAGTAAAATAAGTCCAATCGCCGTATTGTGCGCGAACGTCGTCGGCGTTAGGCCCGATTACTGCAATTTTTTTTGCGTTTTTAATAGGTAAAATTCCGTCGTTTTTTAATAAAACGACACTTTCCAAAGCGACGCGCTCGTTGATTTTTCGATGCTCGTCGCACCCGATAACGCTTCGTTCGGGTCGTTTTTTTGAATTATCCAAAGCCCCTATTTTCGCTTTTGCGCGAAGAATTCGGCGAACGGCGTCGTTTACCCTATCTATCGATAGATCTCCGTTTTTTACGGCTTGTTTAGCGGCTGAAACGAATTCGTAAGAGCGCATACACATATCGTTGCCCGCGTTTGCGGCAATAGCACTCGCTTCAACTATATTTTCCGCCACCGCTTGCCCCGAAACGAGCGTGTTCACGTTATTCCAATCGGTTACTACAAAACCGCCGAAGCCTAATTCTTCTTTTAAAATATCGGTCAGCCAGAACTTGCTTGCGGTTAAAGCTTCACCGTCGATCGAGCCGTAGCTCGTCATAATAGTCAAGCACTCGGCGTTTATAGCGGCGATAAACGGCTTTAAAAAAGTTTCTAAAGCGGAACGTTTAGTGATAACCGAATTATACGAATCGCGCCCGCCGGTCGCTTCGCCGTAGCCGATATAATGCTTGGCGCAAGCCATAACGTTACCGTCTTTTTGATAACCTTTAACCATAGCCGCGCCCAAGCGCGAAACGAGTAACGCGTCTTCGCCGAAAGTTTCGTTAATTCTGCCCCAACGCAAATCGCGCCCCAAGCACAGCACGGGCGAAAACACCCAATCGAATCCGTCGGCAGCGGCTTCTAGCGCAGTTACGCGAGCGACTTCCTCTATTAAATCTTCGTTCCAAGAACACGCCATCGCAAGTTGCGACGGAAAAACAGTTGCGCCCTTTAAAAGCGCGTGCCCGTGTATCGCGTCTACCCCGAAAACGGGCGGGATTTTGAACCGCGAGTTTTTGGAATATTCGACGTATTCGATTTTTTGTTCGTCGGAAACGTTTAAATACGCACCGATCGTCCCTTTTTGCGAAAGTTCTTCCAAAACGTCGGGCGGAGTTGCCGTTGCCGCGAGTTGTTGCATTTGCTCTATTTTTTCGTCGAGCGTCATTTCGCTAATTATTCGCTCGATTTTTTCTTCAATAAAATTCTTATCTGCCATAAAATCAAATGTTAAAAAACATAAAAAACTTAAACGTCTCTTTCGAAAAAGCCTTCTAAGCGCACGGGGCTTTTGCCTTGCGCCTCGATTTGTCCCATAACTACTTTAGCGAGCGCTATTTGGCTTTGCTTAAAGTGCGAAAAAGTATTGATATACGTTTTCATGAAAGGCACGTCGAAAATCTTATACGGGTCGCCGAAAGAAGTAAAAATCACGTTTTCGTGCGCGAGCGCGTAGCCCTCCCAAAAGGTCATGGCGGTGCTCCAGCCCAAGCGCAGAGTAGAGCCGTGATGATTTCTGGAAGATAAAATGCAATTTATCATAACCATTTGATAATCGTCTTTTATGCGCTCGATTTCTTGATAATCCAAATTATCGTAATAACCGACGACGAAGCCGTTTTTTTCGAATTCGCGTTTCAGAGGCTTAAACTCGTCGCCCTTGGGCGGTTTGTTGAAAAACGGCTCTATAATATTCAAAAACAATATTTTATCGCCCTTTTTTAACTTTGCGGGGATTTTATTTTGAAAATCGCGAACTATTTTAATACTTTTATCCGCAATTTGTTGCGATAAACAAGAAAGTTTTTCCTCTAAATCGCTTTCCCATTCGTATTTTTCGAAAAAGTTATCGAACACGTGCAGATTTTTCTTCATGGTTAAAATTCTGCGAGTTGCGTCTTTAAGCCTTTCTAAAGAAATATCGCCGCGCTTAACGGCGTTTAAAACGTAATCGTAGTCTTGCGGTTTAGAGCATAAAACCATATCGCCGCCCGCTTGAATAAAGCGTACGGCTATTTGATCCGCCGGCACGCGCGAGCAAACGCCCACCATGCACATCGCGTCGGAAACGATAACCCCTTTAAATTTTAACTTTCCTTTCAAAAGGTCGGTCATAAGGCTTTTACTTAAAACCGCGGGATAATAACCCGTTTCATCTTTTTCGGTTTGAAAAGCGGGAAGCGAAGAATGCCCTACCATAACCGAAGCGGCACCCGCTTTAATCATAGCGCGATAAACCTTACCATAGGTTTGCATCCACTTAGTTTTCGAAAGCGGATTAACCGTTTCGGTTAAATGACTGTTGCGCTCGTCGACGCCTTGCCCCGGGAAATGCTTTATCGAACAAGCCATAACGCCGTCCTTTTGGAAGCCGCGCATGTGGGCGCTTGCCATTTTAATAACCTGATCGGGCGAATCGGAAAAAGCGCGAACATTACATTCGGCGTTTCTGAAATTAAGATTTAAATCGACGACGGGGCTGAACGTCC
>CAYVKZ010000069.1:0-3740 GCA_964452295.1 uncultured Acidiphilium sp. | reverse complement strand
CTTCTAATCGAGTGGAATAAAGCTTGTTGCTTTCTTGCACGCCGAAAGGCGGAAGAATTATAAGACCGCCGTGACGACGCGCCAAATCCCAATCTTTACCGCTACCTACGTGGTCCATAAGCGAGCGATAATTGCTCTTTGTGATAACGCCGACTTTAGTAAGCCCGCTGTTGACCATATTGGACAAAGCGAAGTCGATAAGGCGATATCTTCCGCAAAACGGAATGGAAGCCATCGTGCGGCCGGTGGTCAGTTCGGGCACGTTTGCGTCGTGAATGTTCGAAAAAATTATACCTAATGCGTCCATATCACATATCTCCTTCTATCATATCGCCGCTTTGAATTTTAACTTTGGACGAAATTTTAACGCCTCTGCCCAAAACGGTTATCCTTTTGGGCGACTCTTCGCCGCCGACCGTCGCCCCCGCGCCTACGGTTACGTTTTCGTCTATTATACTGTTGATTATTTTCGCGCCTTTTTTAATCGTGCAACCGCTGAATATTACGCTACCCGAAACGACCGCTCCTTCTTCGACCGTAACGTTAGCGGAAAGTATAGAATTATCAACCGTACCGTAAATTTCACAGCCTAACGCCACGATACTACCCGCAACGCGCCCGTTTTCGCCGACGTAATGCGGCGGAGCTATCGGGTTGCGAGAGTGAATTTTCCAGTTTTGGTCGGTTATATCGAACTCGGGCTTATCGCCGAGTAAGTCCATATTCGCCTCGTAAAGCGAATTGATGGTGCCTACGTCCTTCCAATATCCGTTAAACACGTAGGCGTGCATGTTTTTGCCGTCTGCAAGCATTTTCGGCAAAACGTCTTTACCGAAATCGTTATGACTTTGCGGATTGGCTTCGTCTTCTTCGAGATATTTATAAAGCATTTCGGCTTTAAAAATGTAAATACCCATGGAAGCTAAGTCGTTTTTGGGCTTTTCGGGCTTTTCTTCGAACTGAACGATTCTTCCGCCCTCTCCCGTATTTACTATTCCGAAACGCGACGCTTCGGACATAGGAACTTTAATCGTAGCGACGGTTACGTCCGCTCCGCATTCCTTATGCTCGGCAAGCATGCTTGCGTAGTTCATTTTATAAATATGGTCGCCCGATAAAATCAAAACATATTCGGGATCGTAATTTTTAATGAACGAAAGATTTTGATAAATGGCGTTGGCTGTCCCCTTATACCACTCCGAACCATGCTTTGCCTGATAAGGCGAAAGTATGTGCACGCCGCCGTACATTCTGTCTAAATCCCAAGGTTGCCCGTTGCCGATATAGTCGTTTAAAACGAGCGGTTGATATTGCGTGAGCACACCCACCGTGTCGATATCCGAATTGATGCAGTTCGAAAGCGGAAAATCGATTATGCGATATTTCCCTCCGAACGGCACCGCGGGCTTTGCTATGCGCGTCGTCAACGCATAGAGTCTGCTGCCTTGCCCCCCTGCGAGGAGCATTGCCACGCATTCTTTTTTTGCAAGCATTTTCTCTTGCCTCCTATATATTTTTTACTAAATTAACGCCGCCTAAAATCGGCGATTATTACCTTCTGTTTGAATATTAATCCGTTTGAACTTGTTTTTTAATTATGCCGTAGCGTCCTCAAAATTTTTTAACTATTCTACCTTTATCAAGTATAAGAACGAAAGTTTTGCGATATTTACGGCTATCGAATGTTTTCTGCCATGCGAAGGAACGCGTTTTGCGGAATAGCTTCGATGCGAGAAAGTTCCGTTGCCCCCGAATGTGGGAAGATCTGAATCGAAAACGACTTTAAACTTGCCCTTCCCTGTGCCGATACGATAATCTTTATGGTCTACGCCCGAGAAATTTATCACAACAAGCATGCGCTCGCCCGATTTTGAAATTCGCTCGTATGCCAAAACGTTGTTGGCTTTGTCGTCCGCCACCAGCCAATTAAATCCTTCCCATGATTTTTCGACCTCGAAAAACGCGGGGGTGTTTAAATAGAACTTGTTAAGCCGCTTTATAAATTTAAAATAATCGGCATGCGCTTTATAATCGAGCAAGAAAAATTCTTCGCTTTCTTTATAAGCCCATTCTTTAAACTGGCCTATCTCGCTTCCCATAAAATTGAGTTTTTTGCCGGGATGCGAATACATATATCCCATAAACGCGCGGAGATTCGCAAATTTATCCGCATACTCCCCGGGCATTTTATCTATGAGGGACTTTTTACCGTGTACGACCTCGTCGTGCGAAACGGGCAAAATAAAGTTTTCCGAAAAAGCGTACATCATCGAAAACGTAAGTTTGTTGTGGCAACCGCTTCTGAAATACGGATCGCTTTGCATATAAGAAAGCGCGTCATTCATCCACCCCATATTCCATTTAAAGTTAAAGCCCAAGCCGCCGTGCGAAACGGGCATAGTAACCAAGGGGAATGCCGTAGACTCTTCGGCTATCATCATCGCGCCCTTAAAATCTGCAAAAACCGCGGTGTTTACCTTGCGCAAAAACGCAACCGCCTGCTTGTTTATGTTTCCGCCCTCTTCGTTCGGTCGCCATTCGCCCGCCTTGCGGTCGTAGTCTAAGTAAAGCATAGAGGCAACCGCGTCAACGCGAAGTCCGTCTATGTGATATTTATCGAAAAAGAATATCGCCGACGACGTCAAAAAGGATTGAACCTCCGTTTTTCCGTAATCGAAAACTCGAGTTCCCCAAGACTTATGCTCGTTCATAAGCGGGTCGGAATATTCGTACATACACGAGCCGTCGAACTCGTAAAGTCCGTGCTCGTCCTTCGGAAAATGCGCGGGAACCCAGTCCAATATAACGCCGATGCCGTTTTTGTGGCAACGGTCGATAAAATACATAAAATCGTGCGGAGTGCCAAACCGCGACGTAACCGCAAAATAGCCGGTTACCTGATAACCCCAACTTCCGTCAAACGGATACTCGGTAAGCGGCATAAGTTCGATGTGCGTATAGCCCGCCTTTTTTACGTAAGAAACGAGCTTGGTTGCAAGCTCGCGATAAGAATATACGTCGCCGTTTTCTTTTTTCATCCAGCTGCCGAGATTTACTTCGTAAATGTTTACGGGGGAAGAATATATGTCGGCGCTTTCGCGATTTTTCATATATTCGCCGTCCCCCCACTCGTAGCCCGAAAGGTCGTATATTTTTGAGGCGGTACCGGGAGTCGTTTCCGCATGAAAGGCAAACGGATCGGCTTTTAACACCGTTTTGCCCTTTGCCCCCGTAACCGCGTATTTGTAATTATCGTATTGTTTAAGCCCTTCGATAAAGACTTCGAAAATCCCGCCGTCCGTAATTTTGTTCATGGGATTTTTTGTTTTATCCCAATCGTTGAAATCGCCTACTACGCTGACGCTTTTCGCGTTTTTTGCGTATACGCGAAATACTACGCCCTTTACGCCGCTTCTTTCGCAAAAGCGGCTTCCGAAATATTCGTATGAACGGTAGTTTGTTCCTTGGTGAAATAAATAAACGGGTAAATTATCCATAGTTATTTTACGTTTTCGCAACTCGGGTTATGCGCGTATCTTACGCTCGACTTTATTAGCCCTTTTTACGAATTATTTTTCGCCCCTTATCCTTTGCTGTAACTATTATACAATATATTCGCCAAAATTTCAACGGTTTTTAAAAAAATTTTTCGCTTTTTTGCATTTTTTTTGTTTTTATTTGTTTGTGTAGTGTTTTATAATTGCATTAAACGAAGAAAAAGTTCGTTTAATGTAATTTTT
>CAYVKZ010000068.1:0-4113 GCA_964452295.1 uncultured Acidiphilium sp. | reverse complement strand
TTCTGTTAAGGGTGATATTATTTGTATCCCATCTTATATGACGATGTGCCTTTAAAATTGATGCTTTCGGTAAAACGGGAGCATCTGTTTTCTTTGCGTTCTGCGATGCAAATTTTGAGTAATGAAAAAAGAATTAACCGCCTCAACTTCCAATCTTAAACGGTTAATTCTTAATCGTTACTTGGGAGCAACCGTCATTGGTTCTCTCTATTCCTATTATGTCATGATGGAACTGCTTTGTCAACTGTTTTACCTTCCTTTCGTGCTTATTTGAAGTGCTTTTGTAAGCGTAGAAGGCAAGTATTTCGTCGGAGCGTTTTCTTTCGTTTACTGCACATAAATTTTTGCGTTTTGATGGAAAGTTGCCAAAGTAAAAACCGTTTAGGAAAGCAGAGGTATGTTAGCCAAAGTAAATAGCGATTTCAAAAAGAAAAAGGAAAAAACGAAGAAGTAAAATTTGTTTTAAAATCCCCTCCCGACAATTGGTATGAGATAAAACCAAAAAAAGCGTGCCGAAAAAAGACTGGTAAAATCCGTTTGCCAGACTAAAAACCGTTTATGAAGAATATGTTTCTATCCAATCAAATCATTAATGTATCAGTTGTGGTTTTAAAATTACTTCGGTGGGTTTGAGCATACAGATGGACACAATAATCAAATTAGAATAGAAGTAGCTGTTCAATGTGCGTTAAGAAAAAGCGCGAGCAAAATCGAAACAAATTAACACTAGAATAATTTAATTTTCCCCAAGAGCTAAGTTTTCACTTGGCTCTTTTTTTGCGACAAAAATACTAATAAAAGAAAATACGGACTTTACATAAACTTTACGTTATCAAAATGTAAATGTGATAGTTGGATTTTTTTCTTTGCGGTAAAATATAGATGTAAAACGAAAAAGGAGATTAAACCAAATGAAAAAAATTGTGACTGTTTTACTTTCTTTGGCTGTTATTGTTACGGGAGCAATCGGGCTTACCGCTTGCGGCGGCGAAAAGAATATTACCGTTGTGGCACGCGAACAAGGCAGCGGAACGCGCGAAGCTTTCGATACGGCTGTAACGGACGGAAACGGAAACTACCTTGAAATGAAGATTGACGGCAGAAAAGTATATAAGACCACGCCTACCGCCGATCTTCAAAAGGAAACGGGTAACGTTATCAGCAAAGTCGCAAGCGATAAAAACGCAATCGGATATATTTCGCTCGGCTCGGTAAACGATACCGTGAAGGTCGTTAAAGTGAACGGCATCATGCCGTCGGCGGAAACCGTTTTGAGCGGAGATTATGCCATTCAAAGGCCGTTCGTCGTAATGACAAGTTCTACCGTAACGCTAAACGATATTACTTCGGACTTTTTAACGTATTTGAAAAGCGCGTCCACCGAAACGTTTGCTAATGACGCGGGTTGTATTTGGCTTTCCGATCCCGCAAAGCGTGCAAACGAGGGGGAAACCGTTATTCCCGTAAACGAATACGAAGTAAAATCTTCTTTGCCAAGCGGTGGAAAAATCGTTATCAACGGCTCGACGTCGATGGAAAAGTTTATTAAAAAGGCAATGAGCGGATATGCGGCGCTTTACGGAAAAACGGTGGACGAAATATTTACGCTCGACTTGCAAGGCTCGTCGGTTGGAAAAAAAGCCGTGCAAAGCGATAAAAACGGAAACGTAATCGGACTTTCTTCCGCGAGCGTGAAAGAGGACGGAATAGACAGCTTTAACGTGTGCCTTGACGCGGTAGCCGTTATCGTAAACAATGCAAACGAAAGCGTAAACGACCTTACTCTTGCTGAGCTTTACGATATTTACAACGGTAAAATTACAAAATTCAGCGAGCTTGGAAAATAATATGACGAATGTAAAAGTAAAAGAAAAAGTCGGACAAGTGATTTTTGCTTTTAGCGCGGCGATATGCGTAATCGCAGTTGTTGCGATTTTCGCGTTTTTGCTTATTAAAAGCGTACCTGCATTTCAAAAAATCGGATTTTTTAATTTTCTTTTCGGAAAGGAATGGGCTCCAGATAGATTAGACAAATATGGCAGTTCAAGCCTTTCTGGTTCTTACGGTATTTTCAAAATGGTTGTCGGAACACTAGCCGCAACCTTAGGTGCTCTTTTAATCGGCGGAACGCTTGGATATTTTACGGCGGTATTTCTTGCTTTTTATTGCCCGAAGAAATTAAAAAAGATATTTTCTTCTATGATAAATCTGCTTGCCGGAATTCCGTCCGTCGTATATGGTTTTTTCGGTATCGTGTTTTTGTTGCCGCTACTATCGAATATCGCCCCCAACAACGGTAGCGGATTACTCGCGACATCGCTTATTTTGGGAATTATGATATTACCCACCGTCGTATCACTTTCAAAAACAAGTTTGGAAGCCGTACCTAAGTCGTATTACGAAGGCGCGCTTGCACTTGGAGATACCCATTCGGGCGCGGTGTTCGGAACGATGACGAAAGCCGCGAAATCGGGTATTACGGCGTCGCTTGTTTTGGGGATAGGCAGAGCGCTCGGTGAAACGATGGCGGTGGTTATGGTTGCAGGCAATTCCGTCGCGTATCCGAACACGCTTTTTAACAGTTTCCGCGTTTTGACCGCAAATATCGTAATGGAAATGGGTTACGCGGGAGAAGTTCAGCAAGGCGCGCTTATCGCGACGGGCGTCGTACTTTTGGCGTTCGTTTTGATTATAAATTTGATATTCGGCGCAATTTCAAAGCGAGCCGTAAAAAGCGTTACGGAAAAGGAAGGCTTGTTTGCAAAGATTTTTAAGACGAAAGAAAAAGCAAATAACAAACCGCGTTTTACAGCCGTAAAAGATTTTATCGACAAAACAAAATACAAGATAAACACGGCAAAAATCGGCGCGGGCTGTTCCGTAGGCGCAGGTGCTTTTGCGGGAACGACGTTACTTCTCATAATTGGATTTATTTTTATGAAAGGTGCGCTCTATCTTTTCGCGAATCCGCATTTACTGTTTGGAAAATACGAATTCGACAGCGAAAAAATTACGATATTGCCGTCGATAATAACAACGCTTATGACGGTCGGATTAAGTCTTTTGATTGCTGTTCCTATCGGTATATGCACAGCGATTTTCTTGAACGAATACGCAAAGAAAAATAATATTTTTATAAAAATCATTCGCGGCGCGATAGATTTATTAAATGGCGTTCCGTCCATTGTTTACGGGCTTTTCGGAATGTTGACCTTCGTTGCCTTTATCGGCGGTACAAGTTCGATTTTGGCTGGGTGTTTTACAATTAGTATTATGCTATTGCCTACGATAGTCAGGTCTACCGAAGAAAGTTTGAAATCGGTGCAAGACAGTTTGCGAGAAGGCAGCTTCGCGCTCGGTGCGGGGAAACTAAGAACGATATTCAAGATAGTGTTACCGTCGGCGTTGCCAGGAATTTTATCGGCGGTGATACTAAGTATGGGCAGAGTGATTTCCGAATCCGCGCCGTTTATTTATACGATGGGCTCGGTAATATCCGCCACCCCTACGAGCTATTTGGATAGCAACGCAAGCTTAGCGGTCGCGCTCTATCGGCTTTCGGGCGAAGGCTGGTATATGAACGAAGCGTATGCGACGGCGGTCGTTTTAATTATTTTAGTGTTAGGATTAAATCTTTTGGCGGAGCTTATCGCGGGAAAGTTAAATAAAAAGCTGAAAGGAGAAAAATCGTGAAAAACCAAATAGCCGAAACGATATATTCGGGTAACATATCGGTAAAGCGCGCAAATCTTTGGTACGGCTCGTTTCATGCGTTAAAGGATATAAGCATTGAAATACCCGAAAAACAAGTTGCTGCTTTTATAGGACCGTCGGGCTGCGGAAAGTCTACGTTTTTGAAGTGCTTTAACCGAATGAACGACCTTGTGGACGGGTGCAAAATCGAAGGCGAATTTTTAATCGGAGAAACGGACATATACGGAAAAACAGATATAAATGAGCTGAGAAAAAACGTGGGAATGGTGTTCCAAAAGCCGAATCCCTTTCCGATGAGCATTTACGACAATATCGCTTATGCGCCGAGAACGATGGGGATAACAAAGCGTTCGGAACTCGACCAAATCGTAGAAAAGTCGTTAAAGCAAGCGGCAATGT
>CAYVKZ010000067.1:0-4552 GCA_964452295.1 uncultured Acidiphilium sp. | reverse complement strand
AAACAGAAAAAAGAACGGGACTGTCACAAATTCTTTACAATTTGCGACAGCCCCAAGTGCAATGTTTGCGCTTATTATAAAATAATAGATCCCTCGGCGAAGCTCGTGATGACGAGGACTACGCAATTATAAAGCGATAACCCTTCAGTCAACTTCGTTGACAGCTTCCTTTACACAAAGAAGCCTTAATCGCATTGTTTGCGCAGAACGTCGGTGCGGGGGGGACTTAAAACTTTTTAGTTGTTTTTGCCGTGTTTTGTGTTATAGTCGTCGATAATTTCGCGGTATTTTTCGGCTACTTTTGCGGCTACGCTCGCCCAAGTTCTGTAAAGAGTTTTATGCGCGTTTACGCCCGCGGATTTTACAAGTTCGGATTTTGAACTTAATTCTTCCAACTTATCCGCAAGGCTTATTGCGCTTTCTTCACATAAAAAGCCGTTAAATTCGTCCGTTATCTCTTCTGCCGAGCACGAGTTTTTAATCATGAGCGACGCTCTTTTATGCGCCGCCGCTTCGACCTTTGCTACGCTTGCCGTATCGAACGTAGACGGAAAAACCAAAAGTTCGCTACGCAAATAATAAGCCGAAAGCATAGCCCTGTCCCTTATATCCCCGGTAAAAATACATTTATCGGTTACGTTTAAATCTTCGGCATACTTTTTAACTTTTTTGAGGTCGAACCCGCCCCCCGCGAAGATAAATTTAAAATCTACGCCGCGGTCTTTTAAAATTTTAAGCGAGTCTAAAAGGAGTGGGAGATTTTTATAAAGTGCCATTCTTCCCACGAAAACCCAAACGTTTTTTTGACCGTGAAGGGAATGCTTTCGATTAACGTGTTCGATAAGCTCGTCTGCGTTATCCGGATAAACGTATTCGGTACCGTTGCGCACCACCGTTATTTCGCCTTTATAGCCGTAGTCGCGCAAAACTTGCTTAGATGCCTCGCTCACCGTCCAAACGTAATCGGCTTTGTTAAAGGTTTTCATTATGTAGCGTATCATAAATTTAACGAGCGGTTTATTGCCGTGAAGTTCGCGTTCGAAATCTAAATGATACTTAGTGTGAAGGGTTGCCACGACGGGCACCCCCTTCTTTTTTGCTCGTGAAACGGCGAATCTGCCAAGCCCGAAGGGCGAATGCGTATGAAAAATATCGTAATCGCCCTCTTTTATGAGGTGCTTGAACTTAAAATCGATTCGCGGAAGGGGATTGCGATATCCCGAAGGCGCCGAAATCGAAGCACAGCGAATAACTTTAAAACTTTCGTTATCTTTATACTTACTCTTTTTCGAGGGGCGAGGAGCGGCTAAATCGCAAGAATAACCTTCTGCCGAATTAAGATTTTCGGCATAATATTTTACGACGTTTATAGCCCCGTCTACGGTAGGGTAAAACGTATCGATAAGTTCTAAAATTTTCAAGTCTTTTTTCATAAATTGTCGTTCCTTTTTTCGGAAAGCTTTTTATTCGCCGTATCCGAATTCTCGGAATTTTCGGATATTATTACCAAATAATTACGCGGTTCTTGGGCGCGATATACATTTTGTCGGTGGGTTTAACGTCGAAGGTTTTATACCAATCTTCGAAGTTTCTGGGTTGCATGTTCGCGCGCAAATACGCGGGAGCATGAACGTCTACCTGAAGTAATAATTGTAAGTATTCGGGGCGACCTTTTAATGCCCAAACGCGTGCCCAGTTGCGGAAATACGCGTCGTAATCGGGCTTATCCATGTTAGACATGATTTCCAAAGTTACCGCCATGCCGCCGTTGTCCGCAATGTTTTCGCTTACTATAAAACTCGCGTTAACCTTGCCCCATTCGAGTTCGATTCCTTCGAATTCCTTTATCATGGCTTTGGTTTTTTGAACGAACTTTTTGTTGTCTTCTTTAGTCCACCAGTTGTTCAAGTTGCCGTTTTCGTCGCATTTTGCGCCGTTATTATCGAATGCGTGAGAAATTTCGTGACCGATAACCGCGCCTATGCCGCCTAAATTTTCGCTTCTGGATTGATTTATCGAGTAGAAAGGCTTTTGTAAAATAGCGGCGGGGAAAGTGATGTCGTTAGAAGTGGGATTGTAGCAAGCGTTTACTACATGACCTGCCATAACCCATTCGGAACGGTCTACCGGTAGCCACAATCTTTCGAAATTGTCGATAAGATGAGCCTTGACGATTTGTTTTTTCGCCGTGTAGTAAGAGGCGCGGGGAGCAAACGAAATTTTGTCGTAAAGCTTGTTACATTCGTCGGGATAACCCATTTTTACTACGATTTTGTTGAGCTTTAAAATCGCTTTTTTCTTAGTTTCTTCGGACAAAAAGTCGTTGCGCTGCAAACGGACTTTGTATGTATCGATGATTTCGTGAACCATTTCTACAACGTCTTTTTTAGCCTCTTCGCCGAAGTACTTTCTGCCGTAGTAAAGACCTACGGGTTCGGAAAGCAAGCTCGAAGCTAAGCGATACGCTTGTTTTTCGATGCTCGGAAGCTCGTTAACGCCGGTTAAAACTTTGCTGTAGCTCGAAGAAAGCTCGCGAAGTTCTTCGCTTAAATAGCCGCAAGCGGAAAGAAGGGTGTTGATATACGCCCAAGACTTATAAAGTTCGAAATTTTCTTCGTTGAATAAAGTGCCGAATCCTTTTAAGAAACGAGGCTCGTAAACGATTATCGTTTCGGGAATTTTTTCGCCGTAAAAACTTATAAGAAGTTTTTTGAATTTTATCGGGCGAAGAAGCGTGCAAACGCGGCGCGTAGACGTCGGATTATAGTTTTTAACGTATTCCGACCATTCTTCTTGACTTTTTACGAGCGTTGCGATAATTGCGTCGAACTTTAAAGCGTTTTCGAGATAAGTTTTTTGTTCTTCTTCGGAAAGTTCCGTACGCTTTAAAATTTCCGCCGTCATTTGCGACCAAACGCCGATAAGCGCGTCGTGTTGAGGCTTCATTTCTTCCTTGTAATAAGTAGTGTCGGGAAGAATGGTTCTTGGACCGCTTATGCCGAAAGAGTAGCGAGAAGTGTCTTTCATGTCGGCTTCTACGCCTACGGTGAAGGGTAAAGATAATTGTTCTAAAACAAAATCTTTAAGCCTTCTGTTGAGGTCGGAAACGCTTTTTAAATCGTAGATTTTTTTTAATTCTTTTAAAACGGGCTTCAAGCCTTCTTCGTTGCGGCGCTTAACGTTTTTGCCTAGCTTAAAAAGCTTAACGGCTTTTTGCATGTTGGCGTCGGTAATTTCCGTTTTGCCCCTTGCCATTTTATTAAAATCGCCAATCATAAGTTTTTCGACTTCGGTGTCGATATTGATAAAACCGCCGGTCGCGGGTTTGTCTGCGGGAATAACGGCTTCGTCAAGCCATTTTTTGTTGACATGCATGTAAAGGTCGTCTTGTATTCTGATCTCGTCTGCCATGGTATAATACTCCTTTTCGTTTTTTTTGTTTGCGAAACATTTTTTTATATATTCTAACACAATATTCAAACTTTTGCAAATAAGTATTTGTGTTTACGTAAAAAAATAGTCGGTTATTGCTTTTTTATCTCTTTTTTTGCTTGATTTACAGCTTAATTAAGCTGTTTTCATAATCTTTAACGTAATATTTGACGTTTTTGGTTCCCTTAGAAATAATTACGTGCCCCTCTTCTTCCAGCAGTCTCTTTTGAAGCGTTACGGCTTCGGGGTATTTTGCGTTTAACTCGCCGCCTAATTTTAACGTCCGCCAATAGGGCGTTACGTTTTCGGTTCTTTGATAGCTCGCCCAAGCCGCAATATTTATGAATATTCCCGCCGTCATAGGGTCGGTAAAGTCCGCGCCGTTTTTTGCCGCTAAATAATCCCTCATTTGGCTGCTTAAAATAAGTTTGCCTTTCGGTACTTTTTTCATAAGTTCGTCGTAATAAATCGGCGGAGCAAAAAACATTTTATTCCCGCCGTACTTTTTTATGGTTTTTTCATCTTCGACGATTTGTATTTTCGGCATGTTTTTTTTGTCGTTAAGCATAGAGTTAAAATCTTTTTTATTTTCGTTAGCCATAATTATATTTTCCTAAAACAATATGTAATTATTTGTATTTCGTACTCTCTTTCTGAAATTTTTAATTGTTTTTGTCGATATATGCCGAAAATTTCAAATTGTTTTTGTCGATGTATTTTGATACAAATGACACCTCTACTAAAAAATCCTGACGCCCAAAGGCAAAAAAGCGACACCCCTAAGTGTTGAAACGATTACTTTGACATCACTATTTTATATATTTTTCAAAGTATCCGTTACCCCAATCGTAGCCGTATGGCGTATTTTTGTTTTGTGTTATTCTTTCGGGTAGTTTTAAGGAAATTGCTCCTAAGATAATTCCGCAACCTATTCCGACAAGCCAATGCCACAAAATCGGAGGATTGTCAATTACAAAAGAAATAATGATTGCTATCGCAACAGGTAAATACCCGAAAACCGTAGTAAAAAGCCCGGGATTATATATCGTTCTTTTACCTTTTTCCTTAAATCTCTTATAAGAAAAAATACCACCCTTTGTATGACCGAATATCTCTGCTA
>CAYVKZ010000066.1:0-5005 GCA_964452295.1 uncultured Acidiphilium sp. | reverse complement strand
GAGCCTTTCTCTGTGCCCTTCGTGCATTTTTTTAGCCCTCCGATTTGTTTTTATAACCGACTCGCCGATATTTTAACATATCTAAGCCCTAATTGCAAGCCCCGCGTGTTGTTTGCTAAAAATAACGTAAAATTTTTTGCAAAAATCATTGCCTGCTTTTAATTTAAAAACGCCTACGCAAGTGAACTTTTTCGGTTTTAAGCGTTTGATTTTTTCGGGTCGTTCTGCTCGGCGCGAATTTATCTGCGCCCCAAAACAAAAAATAAGAAAAACCCGCCTATAGGTCGATTATCAGCACTTTCGGCGGGCTTTTCGTTTGTGTTTTTCTAAGCTTTTTCTCTGATTGCCGTTATCTCAAAAGGGCACTCCTCGAAATAGTAAAAATTAGAAATTCAAACTGTCGGGGTTTATAAGGAAGTCAAATAAACTCATCAAGTAGATTCCGTTTTCGTTGTAATGAGAGCGGGATATATCTTTTACGATAATGATTTTTTTAAACGAGTCGGTGATGCGCATTAAAGAATTTTGTTCTTGTTTCAGCTTTTCTGGCGAAGGAATCGAGAGTGCTACTTGAATATAATAACGCTTGTCTGCCATATTACAAACAAAATCGACTTCGGCTTGTTTTAATATGCTTTTTTGATTGTTTTCGGACGAGTAATAGTCGACGATGCCCACATCAACGTTAAAACCGCGGACTTTAAGCTCGTTATATACGATGTTTTCCATCGCGTGGGTTTCTTCGGTTTGGCGAAAATTCAAGCGCGCATTTCGCAATCCGATGTCGGTAAAGTAATATTTTGACGGAGTGCTGATGTATCTTTTGCCCTTGATATTGTACCGTTTGGCTTGCTCGATTAAAAACGAATCGACAAAATAATCGAGGTAGTTTTTCAAAGTGTCGGGATGAATAGATACTTGCTTTACACTTTTAAAGGTGTCGGACAATTTTTTTGGATTGGTCAAAGAGCCGATTGCTGATGAAAGAGTGTCTAAAAGTTCTTCAAGTTCCGAATCGCTGCGAATGTCGTTTCTTTCTTTGATGTCTTTGATGTAAGTTTCGGTAAAGATGTTTTTGAGGTAATTTGATTTATCTTCATCGGTAGAAAATTCAAATAGTTTAGGTAATCCGCCGAAATTGATATATTGATTCCAACCTTGCTCTACCGAGCCGTTATAGGCACTCATAAATTCGCAGAACGATAGCGGCGCAATGTGAATTTGGTCTCCGCGTCCGCGGAATTCCGTGATGACGTCTTTGGACAAGAATTTCGCATTGCTGCCTGTTACGAAAGTATCGGCGTTTTTAATGTGCAAAAAACTGTTTAATACGTCTTCGAATTCGGGAACTAATTGCACTTCATCAAGAAGAATGTAATACATGTCGTCGTCTTTGATAAAGTCGTGTACGTACTCGCATAAAAAATCGGGATTGCGGAATTTTTTGTTCATTCGGTCGTCCAATGCGATTTTTAAAATGTGGTCGTCTTTTACACCGACGGATAAAAGATGTTTGTAAAAAAGTTCAAACAAAAGATAGGATTTTCCGCATCTTCTGATACCGGTAACAACTTTAATCATTCCGTTGTGCTTATGTCTGATTAGTTTGTTTAAATATAAATCTCTTTTAATTTCCATGCTTTTGCCTTTTATCGACTTTTTTTGGGGTAAACCCGAAAAAATTTCAATAGTATTATACTACAAAAACTCTTTTTAGTCAACGGATTTAATAAAAAAATATTGCAGACCCGAAAAATTTTCATTAACTCGCTCTTTTTTCCGAGGTTGTTCTATTTGGGGTAGAAAAGCAAGAAATAAACGGAGATCCCCTTATTTGTTTATTTGCGAAAAATATTTTTAACTATCGAAAGTGCCGATAATCGACCTATAGGCGGGTTTTTAAAACCTCATGAGATTATTTATGGTTTGAATATCGTTAAATATTTAAGATGAATTCGATAATGAACGTACTGCTCCATGAAAAACATGGGCAGCCTTTGCCTTCACCCGAATCGGCGTCGTATTTTTCGTAAATTCCGTTTTTATTTTTATCGACAAAATAAAGCAGGGTTTTCTTCATTCCGTCGGCTAATTGCAAAAAACCGTAATTTTTTAAACCCTTTATCGCAAAATACGCGACGTTAAGCCAGGTGTGTCCGCGCCAATAGTCACCGACGTAATTCGGATTATCGTAGGCGACGGTGGGCATAGCGGGATAAAAATGCTCTTTTGCAAAAGCGGCGCAACTTTCCGCATAATTTTTAGGAGCGATGCCGATATAAAGCGGCATAAACGAAGCGGGCGAATATACGTCGCTTTTTATTTTATCCGACTTAAAAATATCCGCATAAACACCTTTTTCTTTATCGAAAAACAAATCGTTTACTTTTTGCGATAATAGTTTTTCTTTATTTTGCCAATCGCTTGTGTTTTCGCCCAAAATCTCGGCTATTTTAATCATTGCGTGGTAAAACGAAATCATATAACACTGCAAATCTATCGGATATAAATTTAGTATACCTTTGTCCCAACGCACCGAATCGTCCCAACCGGACTCCCACCGCGCGTATAAATCGAGCTTTTGTTCCTCGTCGGTTTCGGCTCCGTAAACAAACAGACCTGTTTCTTCGCGTCGGCGAGTTTCCCAAAAAATCAAATTTTTTTTGAGCGAGGCAAAGCAATTTTTCAAAAAAGAAACATCGCCGTCTCGCTCGTAAGTTAATAAAACCGCGTCAGCCATAATAGGTGGCTTGGACGCGCCAGCAAAAAGCTCGCCGTTTTGTCGAATAACATCGGGATACATGCCGCTGTCGCATTGAAACTGCATAAAAGCAAGCAAACATTCTTTTGCCAGCTCCGTATCCCAGCGACTTACGCACATCGCATGGAACACAGTATCCCAATTCCATATCCCCGCAAAATATCCGTCGCGCCCGGGGCAAATGCCTCGATAGGGCGTCCATGGAGTCTTTCCGCCTTGCACGTTCGCCATTATATTGTCGTAAGCGCGCTCTAGCAAGCTTAAATATTTGCAATTTTTATAGCGGTTTAGCCACTCGGTTTTCGTTAAAAACATATTTTCCCTTTTAAAATAAATCTTCCGCCAAATAGAACTTCGGCGCGAAAAAACAAATAGATTCCGCGTTTTTCGATAAACTCACTTAACTCGATTAAACGAAGTCTATGCGTCTAATCGTAGAGCAACCGGTGACTATTTGCGGCAGTCGTCCCGCGAGCTTGCTTTCGAAATCGTGATGCACATGTCCGCATAAAATTGCCTTGATCTGCGGGCAAGAAAGGATATAATCGTAAGCAGCCTCGGTAATGTCGTCCGCCTTTTGTTGAGCGAGTCGCTCCTCTGAATAATATAACATTTTTTCGAGCGGAACGTTCATTTGATAAACAGGCGCGTCGCTCTGCGTTTTTCGGTGATAGTCGTATAAGCTCGGCTCGTATAGCGGAGTATGCATAAGCAAAACGACGGGCAATCCTTTTGCCGTTTCGTTTTTCAGATTTTCTAACTGCTCGGTCTCGAAAAGATAATACGAATTGTCTATCGCGACGAAATTAACGCCGTTTTTAACAAACGACGAAAAGCGAATATCGTTTTTAAAAGCCTTTTGCACAAGCGGAAGACTTTTGTTTCGATAAGCGGCATCCTCTTTTACCCCGCCGATTTCGCAAGCGAACTCGTGATTGCCTGCCGACATAAAAAAGTCGTTTTCGCTAACGTAACGCGCTGCGAAATCAAGGTTTTTTCGCGACACGAAATCGATTAAATCACCCGTGTGCAAAATAGGCAGACCTTCTTTTTTAGATAATTCTTGCGCGGTTTCTAAAACTTTTGCCGCTTCTGAAAATTCCGCAATTTTGCCGCGCCATACCGAAAGCGTAATGCGCTCTTTATCGTCTTGCTTACCGGCTAAGGTTAGATGCGTATCGCTGATATGTAGCGCCGAAAAAGGTTTTTGCGCTCCGACATTTAAAGTTGTTTTTAAAAATATCATTTGTTCCCCCTTTTTTCTTTGCAACGTAACATGCTTCGCGTCTTGTAACTTCGAAACGCATTCTAAGCAAAGAATATAGCGATATTATACGCTTTTACTTCTTGCAACGTTGTTTCGTCAAGCGTTCTCATAGTTCGTTCTCCGTTTTACTTTTGCGAAACGGTGCGTTTTGTTTTGTATCCGTATTATATCACTTACGAAAAAAAATTTCAAATTTTTAATGCATTAAAAATTGCACTGAAAAAAAATTTATAAAAAAAGACGACTCAAAAGCCTTTTCCCTTATTTTCAAAAGAAATCATATTCTTTCGAAAGAACATTTCTTCCGTAATGGCAGGAAACAACATCGTCGAAATTGCAAACACGATCAATCGCAACCAATTATCTCTGTTTAATGCAATCGTTCCCGTATCCAAATCGGGAAATATATTTTCCAAAACCGTTGTAAATGCAAACGCCAAAAGAAAGAAAACACCTATAAGCAATGTATCTTTCCAAAATTGCTTTCCGCTTTTTAGATTATTTAACCATTCTTTCAACGAAAAATCTTTTTTGCAATAAAGTATATGAACAAAAATAAGTAAAAGCAAAAATTCGTGTAGACGATATATTCTTTCGGCACAATAAAACACGACAATATAAGTTGAATGAGATAAAGCCCACCTATATTCCACCTTACAAAGAATGACTATTTATTTCATTTGAACGTTATTAATCTTAAAATCACCGTAAAATCGCCCCACACGGCAAACCACATCTGTAAAGTCGGTATGGGTAACGCCCAGAAGTCGATCCATCTCTGCGGCGGCATTTTTGTACCGACCGGGCGAAAAGTGGACTACTATGTAATCTGCCTCTTTGACTTTTCCCGCCGCCTGTCGGCAGAAACTGCGCACCGGCGCGGCAAGCGAGAACACCCAAATCGGAGAACAGATTGTCACACGGTCATACTTTTCCAAATCCACTGCTATTCGTTCAATAGGCATATCCCAGCGGTG
>CAYVKZ010000065.1:0-5235 GCA_964452295.1 uncultured Acidiphilium sp. | reverse complement strand
CTCTATTATTCTTGACATAATATTTTACTTTATTCGCCTATTATCACATTAGGCGAATAAACGAAAATTTTTTTAAAAGATTTTACACGAAAAAAAAAGCGACTTACGGATACTTCTCCGCACGCCGCTTTTTAATTTTTTTACTTAAAATAAATCAGAATTAAGCCTAGTTATACTGATTTCAATTTCATAAATCCATAGCCGCCCTAAGCTCACTGCACACGATAGATTATACTCCCTTAAAAAAATTTACCTAAGCGGTTCATCATTTCGCGCTTGTGCTCCGTTAGCGAGTGCGCATAGCGATTTAAGGTTATCGCGGCGTTTTTATGCCCTAAAATTTCAGAAAGAGTTTTAACGTCCATTCCGCACTCTAACGCGCGCGTGGCAAAAGTATGGCGCAGAGCGTGAAAGTTTTTTTCGTTTATTCCTAGCTTTTTTTGTAGCCGTTTAAAGGCTTCTTGATATACCCTTACGTTCATCGGCTCGCCCCTTTTGGTTTCGACCGCGAACTTAAAATTATTCTTTTTTATGTCTTTAAAAGTAGTCAAAAGCTGTTTTGGAATGGGAATTACGCGATAAGACGAAGCACTTTTAGGCTCGTAAGTTATTCTGCGCCAAGCGGCGCCCTTGCCCGAATAATAACAAGTTTTGGTAACGTGCAAAACTTTAGCGCTTAAGTCGATATCGTCTAGCGTAAGAGCCAAAAGTTCGCCTATTCTAAGCCCCGTATAAAGACAGATAACAATGCCCGTTAAACTTTTATTTTTATTCAAAAGCGCGTATTTTTCGATTTTTTTCTGTTCTTTCAAAGTAAAGCACGAAATTCTTTTTTCTTTAATTTTAGGGCGCTTTATTTTATCTGCCGAATAATTGCTTAAAAATCCCGCGTCCGACGCGGATTTAAGCACTACTTGCAAAACGGTGATTATTCCGTTTACGGTAGTAGAAGCAAGTCCGCCGCCCGTTTTCACATTGCCCGTAGACATAAGCTCGCTTACGTAACTTTGCAGAACCGAAAGCGTTAAATCGCACAGCTTAAAGTCCCCGAATTTTTTATTTATTCGTTTTATAATCGCGGCATAGCACTCTCGCGTTTTTTGTTTTAAGGTTATAAAAGCGTAGTCTTTAAGCCAAATTTCAGACCAAGTTTTAAAATTCATTTTTTATCGCTCCTTTCGCGTTTTTATTTTAATTTTATAAAAACGAAGAATTCAAGCAATTAAAAAGCAAAAGAATTTTAAAAATATCCGCGTTTACGTTGCTTTTTTATGATTATAAAACGCTAGTATTATAGTCGCCGCGAAAAAACTCTGACCTTATAAGAAACCCTATAAAACGCCACGCGGAGAAAGCGACAAAAATAAAAAAACGAACGGCAAGCGCTTGACAAGCCGCGCGCGACTGTGCTAAAATTAATGAGGTTTCTGGGGAGTAGTCGGCGGAGCCGCATTTTTCGCAAGGTTCTTTTTTAAGAATAATCGCGTCAACGCGGCGGCGCAATTAAGTCGCTAACACGGGCAAGCGAGTAAACCGTTTTTGCCCCGGTTTAATTTTAAACGGCAAGACCACACCGATTTTTTTCGGTGCGGTCTTTTTATTTTAGACTTAATCGATTCGGCTGAAACTCTTTAAAAAATCGAAAGAAAAACTTTTAGGAGAAGGCAAAACATGGAATTTTTAATCGAAGCCTTTACTGCCGTAACTTGGCAAGAATTTGTAAAAATGGCAATAATGTGGGTAATCGGGGGTGTACTCATATATCTCGCGATAAAAAAAGACATGGAGCCCGCCCTGCTTTTGCCGATCGGCTTCGGCGCGATACTCGTAAACATTCCGCTTTCAAACGTAATAGGCACGGACGGCAACTCGACGGGCATAATCCAATGGCTGTTCGAAATAGGCGTAGAAGCTTCGGAGGCTCTGCCGATATTGCTGTTTATAGGCATAGGCGCGATGATAGACTTCGAACCGCTCATTTTAAACCCCAAACTTATGCTTTTAGGCGCGTTTGCACAGCTCGGAATATTTTTAACGATAATTTTAGCCGTACTTTTAGGCTTTCCTCTTAAAGACGCGGCGTCTATCGGCATAATCGGCGCGGCAGACGGACCCACCTCGATTTTAGTGGCGATGAAGCTTAATAGCAACTACGTAGGACCGATAATGGTCGTTGCGTATTCGTATATGGCGTTGGTTCCGATAATTCAACCCGCCGTAATAAAATGCATAACCACCAAAAACGAAAGACTTATCAGAATGAAATACAGCGGCAGACACGTAAGCAAAACCGTAAAAATACTCTTTCCGATTGTAGTGACTTTAGTCGCGGGGCTAATCGCGCCGAAGAGTCTTGCCCTTATAGGCTTTTTGATGTTCGGCAATCTGCTTAACGAGTGCGGCGTTTTGGGAACGCTCGCAGACACCGCAAAAAACACTCTTTGCAATCTTATAACCCTGCTTTTGGGCATCACGATCGCCTTTCAAATGCAAGCGGATAAGTTTTTGAGCTTGGAAACGCTTATGATTATGGGGCTGGGGCTTTTCGCTTTCGTGTTCGACACGGTGGGCGGCGTTATGTGCGCGAAGGTAATAAACCTCTTTTCGAAAGAAAAAATCAATCCGATGATAGGCGCGGCGGGAATTTCGGCGTTTCCGATGTCTGCCAGAGTGGTTCACAAAATGGGACTTAAAGAAGATAAAAACAATTTTCTTTTAATGCACGCCGTAGGTGCCAACGTATCGGGGCAAATCGCTTCCGCTATCGTCGGCGGACTTATTATCGGCTTACTGTAAATTCGCGGCAAATTCGTTTTTACTTACAAAAATAAACGCAAAGGAGTTTTATTTATGAATTTATACAATCTGCTTTCTTCAACCGAAAGCGTAAGCGAAAATTTGATATCGGCACTTAACGTTTTATGGAAAGGCATGCTCGCGATAGTCGTCGTAGTGGGCATAATTATCGCCGTGACCTATCTTATGCAATTTATCTCAAACAAAACGCAAGAGAAAAAACGCAAGTAAAAAAATAGAAAAATAAAAACCCGCTTTAGTAGCCGTTAATCGACCTATAGGCGGGTTTTTTGTTTTTTCTTTTTGTTTGCAAGTTAAAATAATTGCAAAGTTTAAGCTGTTTTGTCAGCCTTTTAAAGCGTTGTATTCGGCGAAAAGTTCGTCGGCATTTTGCTTGATTTCGGCGGGACTTGCATAATTTCTGGTGCTTACTTCATAGTTAAACACGCCGTCATAACCGATTTTTTCGAGCGCGCCGATAAGCGCGTTCCAATCGATTAAACCTTTTTTAGGAAGAACATGACGCTCGTCGATAAAATCGTAGTCCGAAATATGCGTAGTTTTTATCGCTTTACCTAAAGCCAAAGCCGCGTCTTCGGGTTTTTCACGCAGAAAGTGATTGCAATCGAAGCAAATATCGATATTTTCGCACGCCGAAATAACCTCGAGCGATTCTTTAGAAGTATTTAAAAGACAAGTGCGCGGCAAAGTTTCTACGCACAAAATCTTATCGGTATAACCGCGAAGTTCGTTAAGCGATTTTTTAAGCTGCTTAAGTTTCGCCGCCCTATCGACGTCGAAATTCGGCTCTATGCTACCGTGCATTATATAGCAATGCGGATTATACGGATCGATTTGCTCGAACATCTCTTTGGTTAAAGCCACCGCGCTTTTTCTGTTTTCTTCGTTTAAGTCGGAATAATCCCACTCGCGACCGAAAGAAATGTGCACGCCGTTAAAACAAAGCGGGCTTTTCTTAATGCGCTCCAACGCGGCGGGTAAACCTTTATAAAGTTCTACTTCGTTTTTACGGTCGAAGCAATGCCAAGTAAGGTCTAAATCGAAAGAGTCCAGCCCTGCCTTTTCGGTTGCTTCGAATTCTTCGTAAAAGTCGCTTTTTAAAACTACGCTTTTGCCTATTCTTAATTTATACATTTTTACCTCTATAGAGCGCGAAAGTGCCGTTAACGGACTTATAGCCGCACTTTTCGTTTTTTATCCGTCGAATATTCGCTAAAGCTCGACCGCTTCGACTACATACTAATAGCCGTCAAACAGCCATCGAATAACGGAAAAAACACCGCCCGATAAAATAAACTTTACGACAATAGTTTACCACAACCCGCCGCAATATGCAATTAAAAATTTGCTTGTTTAAGAAAAAAACAAGCGTTTATTTTATAAATCGAATAAGTAAACAAAGTATAAAACAGTTGATGGCGAACAAACTTGTGTTGCCTTATTTATTGTAAATTGGATTTTCTCCGATAACAGTATTTTCTTCTATCGTTTCAATCTTTGTTTTCATAACATTTTTCAAAATGAAGAACGAAATTATTGCCGTCAAAAATTCTGCAATCGGGAAAGTCCACCACACAATATCAATAACGTTCGATGAAAGTGTAAACAAATATGCTACCGGGAAAACAAAAACGGCAAGCCTGCAAAGAGCTGTGAAAAACGGTTTAAATGCAAACCTCAATGCTTGCAAAACACCTTGTATGGCAACTGTAAATCCCATAAAAATATATCCGATAGAGGCTATCCTTGTTGCCCTTTCGCAAACATCAATAAGTTCAGCCGTAGATCTACCGGAAAGAGCAAATAATTGGGATAACGGTTTTGCAATAATCTCAAACAATACGGTTATTACAACCGTTACAATAAATGTATCGATTATTCCGTATTTTATGCAATCTTTTGAACGATTTTTATCCCTCATTCCATAGTTAAACGAAAGAATTGTAATTATTGTGTTTGATAATCCAAAACACGAAAATAATGCTATCTGTTGGATTTTATAGTATATTCCGAAAGCACCGACCAAAACAGTAGGATTTGCATTGGCAGAACCCAAAATAATATTCATTCCTGCCATCATAACGGAAAGCAAACCTTGCATTAAATCAGCCGAAATTCCTATTGAATAAATGCCTTTGATTATATCCTTCTTGGGGTTAATATATTTCAAATTGCCACTAACTTCTTTGTTCTTTGTATAATGCAAAATCATAGCAATAATTAAAGATACAAATTGACCCAAAACAGTTGCCCAAGCAGCCCCTGCAACACCCATATTAAATGGGAAAATAAAAATGTAGTCAAAGACAATATTTACAACGGCACCGGATATTTGCGCGACGGTTGAATACATGGTTTTGCCGGTTGCTTGCAAAAATCTTTCGTAGATTGTAAAACCAATAGACCCAAGAGATAAAG
>CAYVKZ010000064.1:0-5488 GCA_964452295.1 uncultured Acidiphilium sp. | reverse complement strand
AAAAACCCTATAAAGGGTAGGAGGTATATTCTTATGAAAAAACTTTTATCTCTCGTGCTTACGCTTGCTTTAGCTTGCGGTGCACTCATTGGTCTCACCGCTTGCGGCGAGAAAGGCGACAAGGTTGTTCCTTATGACGGAATTAAGCAAGTATCGTATTCCGATATGAAAGTCGGTCTGATTTGCTTACATGACGACAAGTCAACCTACGATAAAAACTTTATCGACGCTTTTAAACTTGCTTGCAAGAACAAGGGCATTGCCGATGCTAACGTAATCATTAAAACAGGCGTTCCCGAAGGTGATGGGTGCTACACTGCGGCTGCAGAGCTTGCAGACGAAGGTTGCAATCTTATTTTTGCAGATTCTTTCGGTCACGAACCCTATATTCTTAAGGCCGCTAAAGAATTCCCCGACGTTCAGTTCTGCCACGCTACCGGAACGACCGCTCATACCGAAAAACGCGGAAACTTCCACAACGCTTTCGCTTCTATTTACGAAGGTAGATTTTTAGCAGGCGTTGCCGCAGGCGAAAAGATTAAAGCAATGGTTGCTGCCGATGCTTCTAAGGTTGTTGAAAACAACGTTAAAGTCGGCTATGTCGGAGCATATACTTATGCCGAAGTTATTTCGGGTTATACCTCTTGGTATTTAGGCGTCAAGTATGCTTTAAAAGGTGAAAGCTACGGTGTTACTATGGACGTTCAATTCACCGGTTCTTGGTATGACGAATCTGCCGAAAAGACTGCCGCTGAAACCCTTATAAATAAAGGCGCTATCCTTATTTCTCAACACGCCGACTCTATGGGTGCTCCTACTGCTTGCGAAAATATGGAGGTTCCTAACGTTTCTTACAACGGTAGTACCGAAAGCCAATGCCCCAACACGTTTATCGTTTCTTCCAGAATCAACTGGGCGCCTTACTATGAATATGCAATGGAATGCATTAACAACGGCGTTGAAATCGATTACGACTGGTGCTTAGGCTTTGGTTCTAGCTATTCCGACGGTTCCGTTTGCTTAACCGACTTCGGTAGCGCTGCTGCTTCTACTACCGCCACTGCAGTTAAAACTGCTTACGATGCTTTAAAAGCAGGTACGTTAAAAGTATTTGATCTTTCTACCTTTACCGTAGACGGAAAGACCGTAGCAAGCGATCACAAGGCAGACGTTGATACCGACGCTAATTATACTGCAGATACCATTGTTATCAAGACTGCAAACGGAATAACCTATTTTGCCGAAAGCGAATTCCGTTCCGCTCCTTACTTCGATCTTAAGATTGACGGCATCAATCTTCTCAACACGGCATTCTAATTTGCTTTCATAAAGCACATATTAAAAAACGTTAAGGGGTGCGGTTTTAACCGCATCCCTATAACTGTTTTATTTAACTAATAATTTTACTTTTTATAGGAAAAAATAAAATGGCTGAAAACAACGGCGCTTGCCAAAACGTAAGCACCGCCGAGGGCGGTAGCAACAATGCAGTTAGCTTTGTAGGCATAACTAAACGGTTCGGCGAAGTAATTGCAAACAGCGGGGTTACGTTTGACGTAAAAAAGGGTGAAATAGTTGCTCTTTTAGGCGAAAACGGAAGCGGAAAAACCACGCTTATGAATATGCTTTCGGGTATTTATTATCCCGACGAAGGGCATATCGAAATAAACGGAACGCCCGTTTCGATTAGCTCTCCGAAAGACGCGTTCGATTTAAAAATAGGAATGATCCATCAGCATTTTAAGCTGGTAGACGTTTTTACCGCGCTCGAAAATATAGCTTTGGGCTATGACAAAAACGAAAGATTTAATTTGAAAAGAATCCGTAACGAAGCGCAAGCTATTTGCGATAAATACGGTTTTGAAATAGATTTAAAAAAGAAAGTATACGATATGTCCGTATCCGAAAAGCAGACTTTAGAAATAGTTAAGGTTTTGTATCGCGGGGCGGATATACTCGTTTTAGACGAGCCTACCGCGGTTTTAACTCCGCAAGAAACGCAAAAATTATTTGCGGTTATGCGTAACATGAAAAAACATGGCAAGTCTATAATTATAATCACGCATAAACTAAACGAGGTTATGGAAATTTCAGACCACGTCGCTATTTTGCGTAAAGGCGAATATATTACGACCGTTAATACTAGCGAAACCGACGAAAAGCAGTTGACCGAATGGATGGTCGGCAAAAAGGTAGATTTAAAAATCGAGCGCGTAAAAACCGATTTCGATAAACCTCTTTTAGAGCTTAGAAATTTGGTTATCAACTCCGATGACGGAAGCCGCGCGATAAATGATATCGACTTTTACATTCGCGGCGGCGAAATTTTAGGTGTTGCCGGAATCGCGGGGTGCGGTCAAAAAGAGCTTTGCGAGGCGATAGCGGGGCTTCGGCCTCTCGTTTCGGGGCAAATAATGCATAAAGGCGAAAGCATAGTGGGGCTTTCCGCAAAAGACATAATCGAAAAAGGCGTTTCGATGAGCTTTATTCCCGAAGACAGACTCGGAATGGGGCTTGTTCCTTCGTTCTCGGTTACGGATAACATGATGCTGAAAACTTATAACGACAATAACGGTTTATTCGTAGATCGAGACGGGGCGCGTAAGCGTGCGGCTTCGCTTATCAAACGCTTAGATATCGTTACTCCTTCAACCGAAACGCCCGTTAGTCGCTTATCGGGCGGTAACGTTCAGAAAGTTTTGGTCGGGCGCGAAATCGAAAGCGGACCTAACGTAATAATAACCGCCTATCCCGTAAGAGGTTTGGATATCAACTCCTCTTACGCGATATACGATATTTTAAACGAAGAAAAAAAGAAAGGAACGGGAATTTTGTTTATCGGCGAGGACTTAGACGTAATGCTTGCTTTATGCGATAAAATTATGGTTCTTTGCCATGGCGAAGTCATGGGTATAGTTCACGCCGAAAAAACGGATAAAGAACAATTGGGACTAATGATGACGGGTGCGTTGGATTTATCGAAAACAAAGCGCAAAGATTACGGAATAGCCAAAGACAGTCATTTATCCGAAAGCGAATGGAAGACTATGGAAGAAGAAAGCATAAAGGAGGATATGCAATGAGTAACGTTAAATCCGGTGAACCTTTATTTCGCGTTATCAAACGCGGTTCGGCTTCTCGCAGTAAAGGATATGCCGCGTTCGTCAGAGCTCTTGCTATAATTTTAGGTTTTTTGCTTTGCGGCATTATTTGTTCGATTATATTCAAGGCGGGCTTCTTCTCTATTTACAAAGAGATGTTTAAGGGCGTTTTCGGAACGAAGCGAAAGGTGTGGACTGCCATAAAAGACCTCTGTCTTCTTCTTTGCGTAGGGCTTGCGTTGGCCCCGGTGTTTAAAATGAAGTTTTACAACCTCGGCGGAAACGGACAAATTCTTATCGGTGCGTTAATAACTACGGCTTGCATGTTCCGTTTAGGCGGGAAACTTCCGGATATCGTAGTAAACGTTATCATGATACCCGCCGCAATAATCGGCGGCGCTGTTTGGGCTGCTATTCCTGCAATATTTAAGGCGTTTTTCAAAACCAACGAATCGCTTTTCACGCTTATGATGAACTATATCGCAATGGTTTTAGTCAATCTTTGCATTACCGTTTGGGTTCCCAGCGGTTCGGGTTCGTTGCCGCCGATAGAAACGGGCAATTTAATACATATCGGAAAGTCGTATCAACATATTCTCACGTTGATAGTAACTGCCGTTTTAACCGTCGTTATGTTCATCTACTTAAAATGGAGTAAACACGGCTATGAACTTTCGGTTGTAGGCGGAAGCGAAAATACCGCTAAATACATAGGCTTAAACGTTAAAAAAGTAATTATTCGCACGGCTGCCTTATCGGGTGCGATTTGCGGAATCGTCGGTTTGTTGCTTGCGGGTTCGATAAATCACTCCGTCGGGGAAAATTCTGCAAACAATATGGGATTTACGTCGATAATGGTTGCTTGGCTCGCTCAGTTTAACCCGATTGCCATGATCGGCACCGCGTTTATGATAACGTTCGTATCTCGCGGAATGTCGCAAGTTCAAACGGCATTTAAAGTCACAAACAACTCGGTGGTTCAAATCGTAACGGCTATTATTTATTTTTGCATAATAGGTTGTCGCTTCTTTATTTCGTATAAGGTCGTCGTCAGAAATGGGTCGTTTGTAAAAACGCGTGCGTTTTTTGCAAAAGTAGAAAAGTTCTTTACGTTTATCGGCTCAAAAGTCAGCGATTTTTTCGGTAAAATAGCAAACAAAATCAAAGCATTTTTTAAAAAGCCTTTTAATAAAAACGAGGAGGACGAAGACTTATGACATCTTTTCTTGTTTCCGCAATATCGGTCGGAATGGTGTTTTTGTTCGGTTGCGTAGGTGAAATAATAACCGAAAAAAGCGGGCATTTGAACCTCGGAATCCCCGGAATTATGTGCATGGGGTGCGCGGGCGGATGCTTCGGCGTTTATCTATATATGAACACGCTTAATTATTCGGCTCTTACCGATGCGGGTATTATCGTAACTTGGCAAAATCTTCTTGCTCATGCAAATGCGTCATGGATGATGTTGATTTTATCGGCTTTTTTAATGTCGATATTGTTTTCAAGTTTAGGCGGGTTGATTTATGCCGTGTTAACGGTTACGCTTAAGTCTAATCAAAACGTTACGGGGCTTGCTCTTACTATTTTCGGCTCGGGCTTTTGTCAATTTTTTATGGACCAATACGTAGATACCGCTCGATTTGCACAAGCCAGCGTCGGAATAAAAAGTTCGCTTTCGTTTGCAAATAAATTAGGCTGGTTCGGCGAGATATTTTTATCGCACGGCGTATTTGTTTACATTGCCATTGCCATAGCTTTGATAGCGTCGTACGTTTTGCGTAAAACGCGAATAGGTTTAAATCTTCGCGCAATCGGCGAAAATCCTTCGACTGCCGATGCCGCCGGCATAAACGTAAATCGTTATAAATACCTTGCTATTTTGATAGGAGGCGCGATAGCGGGTTTAGGCGGATTCTTTTACATAATGGATTACTTGGGCGGTAGTTTTAATAACGCGTCAACGATAGAAAGTTTGGGGTGGATATCCGTTGCCTTGGTTATATTTACGCTTTGGAAACCCGGATTTTCAATTATCGGGGCGATTATTTTCGGGGCGCTGTATATTTCACCCGCAAAAATAACGGGCATTTCGTTTACAACGATGACTGCTCTTAAAGCTTTGCCGTATTTGGTTACCGTAGTAGTGTTAATCGTTACCAGCGTGTTAGACAGCAAAGAAAATCAAGGACCTGCGGCGCTCGGCGTTTCGTATTTTAGGGAAGAAAGATAATTTTTTAATAGATTAGGAGAAAAAATGAAAACCGACGTTTTGATAATCGGAGCGGGTCCTGCGGGGATTTTTACCGCGCTCGAACTTCTTCGTAACGGTTATAATAAAAAAATCGTTTTAATAGAAAAGGGCAAATCGGTCGAAAACAGAAGTTGCC
>CAYVKZ010000063.1:0-5757 GCA_964452295.1 uncultured Acidiphilium sp. | reverse complement strand
CTTACCGAAGGCGACGTTTCTAAATTAAGAGAATACATCGAGCACAACCTTCACGTAGAAGGCGAGCTCAGAAGTGAGGTTAACCTTTCCATAAAAAGACTTATGGAAATCGGTTGCTATCGCGGCGTTCGCCACAGAAAAGGTTTGCCCGTAAGAGGTCAAAGCTCTAAGCGCAACGCAAGAACCCGTAAAGGTCCTAGAAAGACGGTCGCTAAGAAAAAGACCGCCACTAAGTAATAACGGGAGGAGTTAAAAATGGCAGCAGTAAAAAAAGTCGTTAAAAAACGCAAAGAGCTTAAAAAAGTTGACAAAGGACAGGTTCATATTCAATCTTCCTTCAACAACACGATAGTAACTATAACCGATATGAACGGCAACGCGATATCTCATTGCAGCGCGGGCGCTTTAGGTTACAGAGGCTCCAGAAAGAGCACTCCGTTCGCAGCACAACAAGCCAGCGAAATAGCGGCAAAAGCAGCTATGGAACATGGTCTTCGCTCGGTTGAGGTATACGTAAAGGGTCCCGGTCAGGGCAGAGAGTCGGCAATAAGAGCGCTCGGCGTATGCGGAATCGAAGTAACTATGATTCAAGACGTATCGCCCATTCCTCACAACGGGTGCCGCCCCCCCAAGCGTCGCAGAGTATAACGGAGGTAAATTAAAATGGCTAAATATACAGGTGCAAAATGCCGTCAATGCCGTCGTGAAGGCGGAAAGCTCTTTTTAAAGGGCGATAAATGTTATAAAGAGGGCGCTTGCCCGTTCGAAAAAAGACCGGTAGCTCCCGGACCTCATGCAAATCTTCGCAAAAAGGTTTCGGAATACGGCTTACAACTTCGTGAAAAGCAAAAAACCAAAAGAATTTACGGCGTACTCGAAGGTCAGTTCAGACATTATTATGAAAGAGCAGACCGTATGAAGGGTATTACCGGTGAAAACATGCTTTCGCTTTTGGAAAGAAGATTGGATAACGTTATTTACAAAATGGGCATAGCGGCTTCTCGTTCGCAAGCTCGTCAGCTCGTTACCCATGCTCATTTCACGGTTAACGGCAAAGGCGTAGACATCGCTTCTTACGAAGTAAAAGCGGGTGACGTAATCGCCGTAAAAGAAACCAAAAAAGGCAACAAGTATTTTACCGAACTTAAACAATCGCAGAAAAACGGCAATATGCCCAAATGGGTTGAATTCGACCCCGAAACTCTTACCGGCAAGGTCATCGCTTTACCGACGAGAGAAGACGTCGATTCTCAGATCGCGGAGCATATGATCGTCGAGTTGTACTCCAAGTAATAAGCCTTAAAATAGCCGCTGCTTAAAGCAAAAAGCCGTTGCGGCGGCGAAATAAAAGCTTATAACCAAAATAATATCTCGTCCGTATCGAATGGATTGTGCGGCGAGTCGTCGCTTAATAAAGCGTGCGACGAATAAAATATAGGAGGAACGCTATTATGATGGAAATCGACATGCCCAAGATCGAGGTCGAAGAAAGCGCCGACCTTAGCTACGCTAAGGTTATCGTATCTCCGCTCGAAAAAAGCTTCGGGTTAACGCTGGGCAACTGCTTAAGACGCACGTTGCTTTCCGCGCTTCCGGGTGCAGCCGCTCAAGGCATTAAGTTTGCGCCCGCTCTTAACGTAAAACACGAATTTTCGACGATCCCCGGCGTACGCGAGGACGTTACCGAGATTATTCTCAACTTAAAATGCGTTGCGTTCAAAACCGCAACAACCGACGAAAGCTTCAAAAAAATCGTAAGACTTTATAAAGAAGGTCCCGCAACGGTCACCGCGGGCGACATCGAGCAAGACGCCGAAGTCGAAGTTCTTAATAAAGACGCGTACATCTGCACGATCGACGAAGGCGGCGTTATCGACGTTGAAATAACCGTAGGTCGCGGCAGAGGCTACAAAGGTGCTGACCACAACAAAAAGGACGAAATAGATTATATCGCAGTCGATTCTATCTATACGCCCGTTAAAAAGGTCAGCTACAACGTAGAAAGCACGCGTAAGGGCGAACAAAGCGCCGACTACGATAAACTCACCTTAGAAGTTTGGACGAACGGAGCTTTTTCCGGAAAAGAAATAATAAGCCTTGCCGCGAAAATAGTCGAAGAGCACATGCATATATTCGCAACGCTTTCAGAATCGATGAGCGGCTTCGGCATTCTGGTTCAGCCGCCCACAGACCCGCTGCCCAGAATTTTAGAAATGAGCATCGAGGAAATGGAGCTTTCGGTTCGCTCGTACAACTGCTTAAAGCGCGCGAACATTCACACTGTCGAAGATTTAACCAAAAAGACCGAGGACGATATGCTTAAAGTAAGAAATCTCGGTAAAAAATCGCTCGACGAAGTTATTCAGAAGCTCGAAAGCTACGGTCTGCATTTAAAAGAACAGGAGGACTAAAGATATGCCGAGAAAATTAGGTTTAACCACCACTCAAAGAAAAACGGTTTTAAGAAATTTGGCAAGCGACCTTTTATGGTACGGTAAAATCGAAACCACCCTCGCAAGAGCCAAAGAACTTAAGCCCTATACCGAAAAAATCATAACCCTCGCGGTTAACAGCTACACGGATTCTTCTGCAGAAACCGTCACCGTTAAAGACGCTAAGGGTAAAGACGTTACCAAAAAAGTATTCAAAGACGGTCCCGTAAAACTCGGTGCCAGAAGAAAAATTATGACTTTAACGCACGACATTCCTTTCCAAAAGGTTGCAGGCGAAAAGAAGTCCGATTATAAGGCTAAATCTAAGGGTATCAATCACCCGCTGGTAGAAAAGATTTTTAACGAAATCGCACCCAAATATGCCGACAGAGCAGAAAAACTCGGTCAAGGCGGCGGCTATACCAGAATTTATCGTCTTAACAATCGCCGTGGTGACGATGCCGAAATGGCTATAATCGAGCTTGTGGACTAATTTTTTAGTTCGCGGTTACTAGCTTATCGCCACAATTCAAAAGTAAATTTTAAAATTAAAATAAGCGAATATTTAAAAACAACTCGATGTTTAGTCGGGTTGTTTTTTTGCGCCAAAAAATCGAAAGTGGCGATAATCGACCTATAGGCGGGTTTTTTGTTATTTTGTAGGAGCCAAAACGAGTAAAAAGCATGACTAGCTAAGTTCAGATTTAGCAAAAAAAGAATAACAAATATTTTTTGCAAAACGCTTGACTTTATCGCCTTGCCGTTGTATAATTAAAACGCTTGTTGCAAAACAAAGGTTTTCAAACGAACTACGGTATTCGTGAAAAAAGTACTAGTGCGTCAAAGCATATTTGAGTACGCATAGCGAAAAAATAAAACTCGTCGTTACAAAAAAAGGAGTAAAAATGCCGCCAAAACCAAAATTTAGCAAAGAAGAAATAATTTCAACGGCTTTAAAAATCGTTTCCGAAAATGGCATAGAATCGCTAACGGCAAGAGAACTCGGGGAAAAATTAGGCTCGTCGGCACGCCCGATTTTTACGCTTTTTAGCGGTATGGAGCAGTTGCAAAAAGAGGTTCGTTTAGCCGCAATGATGAGCTTTGAAAATATGCAGCTCGACGATGCACCGCCAAACATGCCGTTTTTTAAGCAAATCGGCATGAAAATGGTGCGATTTGGCATAAAAGAGCCAAAATTATATCAACTGCTTTTTATGCAAGAAAATAAAAATGCCAAAACGTTTGAAGATATTTTAGAAAGTCTAGGTTCAACGGCGGCAGAGTGTCTCGAAACGATACAAGCAGAATACGGACTTAACGCTAGTCAAGCAAAAACACTGTTCGAGCATACTTGGATTCATACTTTCGGCATAGGCGCTCTATGCGCTACAAAAACTTGCGATTTTTCGCTTGAAAAAATATCGCAAATGCTTACGCAAGATTTTACGGCGACGCTAAACATGCTAAAACTCGAAAATACATAAAAGGTGCTGAAAAATATACAATATAAGGAGATAAAGTTAATGAAAGAAGCTATTTGTGGCGCAAAATGTGCAGAATGTGCATACGCAAAAGATTGCAAGGGGTGTGTCGAAACCAAAGGTTGCCCCTTCGGAAAACAGTGTTTCATTGCAAAATACATACTTACGGGCGGGCTTGAAAATTACGAGCTTTTTAAGAAAGGTATAATTAGCGAGGTCAATACTCTCGGAATCGACGGAATGAAAAAAGTAACCGAACTTTATCCGTTGGTCGGCAGTTTTATAAATCTAGAATATCCGATGCCGAACGGCAAAACGATTAAACTTCTGAGCGACGACGAAGTATATCTCGGGGCGCAAGTCGAAAATCTTTTCGACGATAGCGGCAAAAGCTGTTACGGCATTATCGCTCGCGAAAGTTTTATTGTCGTGTGCGAATACGGCGAAAATTGCGTTAATCCCGAATTGGTTGTGTTTAAAAGAAGATAAAACACTTAAATGAGGATAAAAAATGAAAAAAACAATTACGATAATTTTAATTTTACTAATCGCAGTGGTTGTTGCGGGCGTTGCGGGAACTGCTATTTACTTATCTTGTGGAGGAGCGATGAAAGACGAAGGCGTGATGAAGGACGCCGTTGAAAAAAATGAAAAAGTCGTTTATAACGGAGAGGACCTTTCAGTCGAAGCAATTTTCGATAAAATCGAGGTCGAAGTCGTCGACGGAAACGAAGTGACTTTCGATTACTACGAGAGCGAAAAGGTTAAACGTACGATAAAAAACGAAAGCGGAAAAATATTTTTTGAAACGGAAGCGCCTCGCTTTTTCAATTCGGTTTTTAATAAATATCTTTTAAAAATCGGGCTCCCTAAAAATTTTAACGGCAAACTCGAAATCGAGACGGAAACAGGATCGATTAACGTTGATTTAGCGAATGTAACATGCAAGCAAATCTCGATTTTTGCGACGACCGGCAGCGTAACGGTAAAAAATGCAGTTTGCGACGGTGATTTTAAGGTCGAAGTTACTACCGGAGGCACAAACTTAAGTAACGCAAAAAGTGAAAATCTTTCTTTAAAAAACACTACCGGCTCGATTTTGACAAATGATGTTAAAGTAAGCAAAAATGTCGATTTAAAAACGAGTACGGGGCATATTACCGTAAATAATCTTTGCGCATCTGCGGTAAAAATTAAATTGACGACAGGTTCTTTAAAAGAGTGTAAAACAGATTGCGAAAGTTTTTCCGCGGAAGCAACGACCGGAAGTTTGTATTTCAGCGTCAAAAGTGCTACGAAAATTTCTTTAAAAGCGACAACCGGTAGTATTCGCGGTGAAATAGTCGGATCTGTGAAAGATTTTAATATTGAATCATCTACGAGCACCGGAAGTAATAATTTAAAAAATCAAACGGTATCCGCATCCGATAAGCTTCTTGAAGCGAAAACGTCAACCGGCTCAATCAACATTGATTTTATCGAAGAATAATTAAAAAACGTTTTAAATATAAAAATTTATCTCAAATAAAAAAGATAAAAAGGATTTCGATACGGAATACTAAAAATAACAAAAACCCGCCTATAGGTCGATTAACGGCACTTTCGGGCGGGTTTTCATGTTGTTTTTTTGTTATAAGAAAACCACCAGATAGTCTGGTGGTTCAAAAATGGGCTATTGCCGATGTGGTGTTGAAATAAGAACTCCGTTCGTGTATAATAAAATTGCGACCCGGCAGTTGCAATAAAAAAAACGAACGGAGGACATTGAAATGAACAATGACAATACAATTTTATCACAAGATAAATATCCTTGGGGATAAATTAAAAAATCAATCAAACAGCAA
>CAYVKZ010000062.1:0-6033 GCA_964452295.1 uncultured Acidiphilium sp. | reverse complement strand
CGAAGCGTTTCGGACTAACTTTTCGCCGTCGTCTTTAGATATCGAAACAGTTGGAATATGGTCGGTGTTACCCATCGACATCAAAATGTCGCCGTCGATATTGTTATATATGATACAAGCGATTGCGCCGTATTTTTTAGCAAGCCTTGCTTTTTCTTCAAAGCTGTTTTCACCGCGGCGAACGACGGCTATTCTTCCCTTTAACAGGTTTTTAACGCGGTCGAACGCGATGGAAACGCCGACTCCCGGAATCGTAACGTATTCGAACGTATGCGCGTATTCTCCGTTTACGTCCGCGCCGACGGATTTTAAAAGTTCTTCGTAAAAATTATTTTCTTTACCCGAAACCGAGTTCGATTCTTTATAAAATATTACCTGACCTTCGGACTTATCGTCGCTCATATTAGCGATAACGTACCTGCTCTTCGTTCCGCTTATGGAAGCGACCGAAAGCGCGCCCTTATACGTGGAAGGCGAGCCGACCGTGCCCGAATCGGGATTCGTTACGAAGTTCGTATTGCCTTGTTCGCCGCCGTAACCGGAACTATAACTGTTACTGGCTGCGGTAATCAAGCTTATTCCGCTTTCGTTAATCGCATCGTAAACGCTGTTCACGTTTACTTTATCCGCATCGTCGTCATGCTCGCGTGAAAAACCGCACGATGCACCGAGCGACATATTTATCGCGTCTACGTTAAGTTTTACCGCGTCTTCCAAAGCGGCAAGAATGTCTTCGGTTTTTCCTCCGTCATCCAAATCGGGAAAAACCTTCATTAAAACGAGCTGAGCATCGGGTGCGATACCCGAAATCACGTCGTCTTGCCCCGCTATTATGCCCGCCACGTGCGTTCCGTGCTCCGAATCGTAAGGAAAAACGTCGGCGTCTTTATCGGCGTAGTCGTAAGAATAAGGTATTTTATTGCTATACCAAACGTCTGAAACGGTAAGACCGCTAGTGGTTTTAGAGGCATTCATCGAAGAAAGCAAGCTTTTGCCGGACTCATCCGAGCGGCTGAGCATGCTTTTATTTATTACCAAATTATCCGCGTTTCGAGCGTCGTAGCCTTCTATGTTAAACACGCTGTGGCTCATATCGAAGCCCGAATCCAAAACGGCAACCACGGTGCCCTTGCCGGTATAAGTTTTCTTTGTTCCGTCGATACCGACCACTTCGCCCGCCTTATAAATACCGGTGCTTTCGTCTATTTCGACAGGGTTATCCGAAACCGAATCTTCGACCGTTTGCACGCGATTATACGTTTCGGAAAGCGCACACGAAGCCACACCCGCGGTATTTTCAAGCTTTTCGAGATTGCCGTATTGCATTTTTACGGCAATGGCGTTGGTTACCGTAGAATACGTATATTCCACGGCGGTTATAAGCTTTTTAGCGTAAAGCGTGTTTATGAGCGACTGCTGCTCGCGCTCTATCTGCGCGCGCAAAGCCGTACCGCCGAACGAACGCGAATAAGACGCAATCGAGTCGGAACCCGTTTCGCCCGCATTGAATTTATCTATTAACGAGTCGCCTTCGAGCCCGATCATAACGATAACTTCGTCGTCGTCTTTATAACCGTCGTTTTCTATTAAATATTCCGCTTTGATACGCGAAGCCGTTTGCTCTTGGGTTAAAGTATCGCCGCTGGAAAGAATTTTTAATTTGTTGCCGTTCTCGGAGGATATTCCCGCACTTGCGCCCGATCCGCCGCCGGAGCCGACCGTTGCCGAGGGAGAAAGCGTTACCCCCGCCGCCGAAACGGATAATATCGCAACCAATAAAAACGATAATAATTTTACTCGCATATTACTCCTTTAATCGTGCCAAAAAAGCAACGAAATATAGTCTGTTTATAAGCCGAACTAGTTAAGCCAAAGCCACAAAAGCACCATAGCCGCTAAAAAGCAGAACACGATACATGCCAAAATCGGCAAATACCTCGCGTAAGCGGCTTTTAATATGGCTCTGCGCTCTTTTTTAGTTACTTCGACCCCGTCGTCGCGCTTTTTTTTGCCCGCTGCCGACGGGACGTTGGTCATATCGTATACGGTATGACCGTCGTCTACGTATTCGGTTTTGCTCTTGTTTTTTTTCACTTTTTCTGCTCCGAAGAATTCATATCGGATAGAGCGCCTTCTTCGGTGCCGCATTTTTTATTTTTAACGAGCTTTTCTTTAAAACTTTTGGCTTTTTCGCCGGTTTTTACCGCAACGCGCTTAAAAACGTTCATTGCTTTAAGCTGCTTTTCATGCTCGGCAGCCTCTTGTTCGGCTTTTAGCCTTGCCTCTTCGCGTTCGGCATAAATTTTTTCGTATTTGTCTTTCTCTGCCATAACGCGCTCGTTATAAAGATGGCACGCCACGAAGTGCCCCGGTTTTACTTCCGTAAACTCGGGTTCTTCGAGCTTACACGCCGCAAAACATTCCGAACAACGAGTATGGAATTTACAACCCGACGGCGGATTGGCGGGCGAAGGAATATCCCCTGCCAAAATTATACGGTTCATTTTTACGTCCGGATCGGGCACGGGAACAGCCGAAAACAACGCTTTAGTATAAGGATGAAGAGGATTATCGAAAATCTCGTCGGTATCGCCCTTTTCCATCGTATTGCCTAAATACATTACCAAAATGTCGTCCGTAATATATTTTACGACCGACAAATCGTGCGAGATGAAAACGTAAGTTAAATTCATCGTGCGCTGGAGCTCTTTTAAAAGATTGATTATTTGCGCCTGAATAGAAACGTCTAACGCGGAAACGGGCTCGTCGCAAACGACTAACCGCGGCTTTACCGCCAACGCGCGGGCGATACAGATTCTTTGACGTTGCCCGCCCGAAAATTCGTGAGGGTATCTGCCGTAATACTGCGGCTGAAGCCCGCATTTTTGCATTATTTCCAAAACGTATGCACGAACTTCTTCTTTAGGAACTATGTTATGAACCTTAACCGCATCTCCGATAATATCGCCCACCGTCATTCTGGGGGGAAGCGAGGAGTAAGGATCTTGGAAAACGAGCTGAATATCCGTGCGGAATTTGCTTAATTCTTTGCTTTTAAGCGAAGTTATATCCGTTCCGTCGAAAATAATCTGCCCGCCGTTGGGTTTATAAAGCCTTAAAATCGTTCTGCCAAGAGTAGTTTTTCCGCATCCCGATTCGCCTACTATTCCTATGGTAGAGCCCTCTTTTACCGAAAAGCTTACGTTATCCACCGCTTTTAAATAAGAAAGCGGCTTGCCGAACAGCGACGTTTTTATCGGGAAATATTTTTTTAAACCGTTTACGACGAGTATATCCCCGCCGTTTTGTGTGTTTTTGTTAGAAGTTTCCATTATTTGCTTTCGCTCCCGAAAAGGTGGCACGAAACGTAGTGCTCTTCGTTTATTTTTATTTCGCAAGGATATTCGCCGTCGCAAGCTTTAACGCATGCCGAGCATCTGTTTCTGAAATAGCAGTTGTTCGGCAGGTTTATGGGGTTAGGAACCTGCCCCGGTATCGAATAGAGAGGGGAGTTTGAATCGGACGTGATAAGCGGCTTGCTTTTTTGAAGCCCGACCGTGTACGGATGTAACGGATTATGGAATATTTCGCTTGCCGAGCCGCGCTCGATAACCTTGCCCGCGTACATAACGACGACCTCGTCTGCCATTTCGGCGATAACGCCCAAATCGTGCGTTATGAGCATTATCGAACAGCCTTGATTTTTTTGCAAATCCTTTAAAAGCTCTAATATTTGGGCTTGAATGGTAACGTCTAACGCGGTTGTAGGCTCGTCTGCGATTATCAGTTTAGGATTCCCCGCAAGCGCCATAGCGATCATAACCCTTTGGCGCATTCCGCCCGAAAGCTCATGCGGGTAGGCTGCGTAAAAACGTTCCGGCATGGAAATTCCCACTTTTTTAAGCATTTCTATGCTATAGTTTTTAACCTCTTGTTTGTTTAACTCCGGGCGATGCAAAAACGACACTTCGTCGAGCTGATACCCTATCGTAAACACGGGGTTAAGGCTGGTCATGGGTTCTTGGAATATCATAGTGATATCCTTGCCGCGTATTTTATGCATTGCCTCGGTAGGCATTTTTGTTATATCGTAGCCCAGTTTTTTACCGTTCGGTAAGCAACCTGCGTCGTCCGAATTAAAGCGAACGGAGCCGCCGGTTATTTGCCCTTGCGGGGCTTGCACGAGTTGCATCACCGAAAGCGACGTTACGCTTTTTCCGCACCCGGATTCGCCGACGACCCCCACGATTTTATTCTTAGGAATAGCAAACGAAACTCCGTTAACCGATTTAACCGTGCCTCTGTCCGTAAAAAAGCTGGTATGCAGATCGTCTATTTCGATAACGTTGTTTTCGTCGTGCATTTCGACGGTATATTCCGAAGGCTCGCGCTTAACGCGCTTTTGCGCTTCGTAAAACTTCATTTGCTTTACGTTATATTTAACTATTTCGCGCCCTTCTTTATAAGAAAGATAGCCCGAATTCTTTTTTTCGTTGCTCATATTTTTAAAAAATCAAAATCAAAACGGAATAATTACTTTCTGGCTTTGGGGTCCATCGCGTCGCGCAAGCCGTCGCCTATAAAGTTAAAGCCCAAAACGGCAATTACTATCATAATTCCCGCGGGGAGCCATAAGTTCATATGGTAACTAAGAATATCCGTTTCTTTTGCCGCGGATATCATCGTTCCCCATGCCGACTTAGGGGGCTGCACGCCCAAACCTAAATAGCTTAGCGTGGATTCGTATAAAATAACGCTGCCTAAACCTAACGTCATGGATACGATAAGCTGCGGCATTACGTTCGGCATTAAATGAACGAAAATTCTGCGCCAAACGGGTATACCCATGACTTCGGTGGCGGTTATGTATTCTTGTTCCCTAAGCGATAAAATTTGCCCGCGAACAAGCCTTGCCACCCCGCTCCAGCTGAAAAAGGTTATTATAGCCATTAAAAGGTAAATTCTTTTATCGGCAGGGACGTTCCACGAATCGATTACGGCTGAGGCAATAAGTAAAATGGGAAGAGTGGGAATACAGTTGAATATATCCACTATTCGCATTATAACTTGGTCTACCCAACCGCCGAAATAACCCGAAATTCCGCCTAGAATAACGCCGATAAGCGTTTCTAAAATGACTACGATAAAACCTATGGTAAGAGATATTCTGCCGCCTTCCATAAGCTTGCTTAAAACGTCGCAGCCGTTTTTATCCGTTCCCAAAAGGTGTTTTTCGGAAGGCGAAGCCAAAGTGTTGAGATTGGATCTTAAAGTAATATAAAGGTCTACTTCGACGTTTTTTCCGTTTTGTTCGAACGATAAGTTTTTTTCGCTTATCGTTGTTTTTTCGCTGTTATCCGGAACGACTTGAATTTGCCCCGCTTTATCGTATTCGAACCAAGCGGGATAAACCACGGGCCCCAAAAACGAAAAAGCAAATAAAAACACTATCATAATTATTCCGACGAGCGAAAGCTTCGAGCGGAAAAACCTACGCAAAACAAGCCTTGCGGGGCTAAGTTCTTTATAAGTTTCTGCCGCGGCGGCTTTAATTTCGGCGTCGCCCGAATTTTGAGCGGACGAGGCTTCGCCGTCGTTTAATAAATTTACTTCTTTTTCATCCATTTTAGCCACCAAGTTTAACCCTAGGATCTACTACGGAATACATGATGTCCGAAAGCAGCGTTCCGATAACGGTAAGTATAGCCAAGAACATATTGTATCCCATTACGAAAGGCACGTCGCCGGCGGTAAGAGCCTGATACGCCAGGCGCCCGATTCCGTCGATACAGAAAACTTCTTCGGTTATCATCATTCCCCCGAAAAGAGAGGGAAGTATACCCGCCAAAAGCGTTGCGATAGGAATCATCGTATTTCTGAAAGCGTGCTTGTAAATAACCGTTTTTTCGGACAATCCTTTTGCGCGCGCGGTTCTGATATAATCGGAATTTAAGACCTCTAACATATTGGTACGGGTATAACGCATAAGCCCGCCGATAGAAAGTATTACGCTTACGAATATAGGCAGTGCCA
>CAYVKZ010000061.1:0-6114 GCA_964452295.1 uncultured Acidiphilium sp. | reverse complement strand
TCCAAAATTCCTTTTTCGACCATATCGACGTATTGATTATTGAGTGCGTCGAAGCCGATGTTGGGTTTTTTGGAAGTAAGAATTTTGTTTACGATTACCGAACCGTCCAGTCCTGCGTTTTTAGCGATTTGGCGGAGCGGGTCTTCGACTACGCGCAAAACGATTTGAGCGCCCGTTTTTTCGTCGCCCGAAAGAGAAGCGACTAATTTCTTAAGCGCGGGAATAGCAGATAAAAGCGCGACTCCGCCGCCCGGGACTATGCCTTCTTCTACGGCTGCTCTGGTTGCGGCTAAAGCGTCCTCTATGCGGAGTTTCTTTTCTTTCATTTCTACTTCCGTAGCCGCGCCTACGTTGATAACGGCAACGCCGCCTGCGAGTTTAGCAAGGCGTTCTTGAAGTTTTTCGCGGTCGTAATCCGAAGTGGTTTCTTCGATTTGAGCTCTTATGGCGGCAATGCGCGCCTTAATTGCTTCGGGATCGCCCGCACCGTCGATAATCGTAGTGTTTTCTTTGTCTACTTTAACTTGAAGAGCGTGACCTAACATATCGGGCGTAAAGTCTTTGAAATCTACGCCTAAATCGGAAGAAAGAACGGTGCCGCCGGTTAAAATGGCGATGTCTTCGAGCATAGCCTTTCTTCTGTCGCCGAATCCGGGGGCTTTAACAGCAACGCTGTTGAACACGCCTTTAAGTTTGTTAACGACGAGCGCCGCCAAAGCGTCGCCCTCGACGTCTTCCGCGATAATCAAAAGCTTTTGACCTTGCTGAGCGATGGGTTCGATTACCGGAAGAATTTCTTGAATGGAAGAAATCTTTTTATCGGTTATTAAAATTACGGGGTTATCGAGCACGGCTTCCATTTTGTCGGTGTTCGTAACCATGTAAGCGGAAGCGTAGCCGCGGTCGAACTGCATGCCTTCTACGGTTGTTAGCTCGGTTTTCATGGTCTTGCTTTCCTGAACGGTTATAACGCCGTCTTTGCCGACCTTTTCCATAGCGTCGGAAATAAGCGCGCCCACTTCTTCGTCGCCCGCGGAAATAGATGCTACTTGAGCTATCGCTGTTTTGCCGCTTACGGGTTTGCTTATGTTTTTAAGCTCCGCAACGGCGGTTTCTACGCCTTTGCTTATGCCTTTTCTCAAAATTATGGGGTTGGCTCCGGCGGCGAGGTTCTTAAGTCCTTCGCGAATCATTCCTTGCGCCAAAACTACCGCGGTTGTCGTGCCGTCGCCCGCCACGTCGTTGGTCTTGGTGGAAACTTCTTTAACGAGCTGAGCGCCCATATTTTCGAACGGATCTTCGAGTTCGATTTCTTTAGCGATGGTAACGCCGTCGTTGGTGATTAGGGGAGAACCGTATTTTTTATCCAAAACCACGTTTCTGCCTTTAGGACCCAAAGTTATTTTAACGGTATCGGCAAGCGTGTTAACGCCCGCTTCAAGCGCTTTTCTGGCATCTTCGCCGTATTTGATTTGTTTTGCCATAAATATTCACTCCTTTAAATCGTTGATTTTGTTTCGTTTATAAAATTGTTTATAAAACGTAATTTTTGGCGGCTTATTCGACAACCGCGAGCACGTCGCCTTGGCGGATTATGGTAAATTCTTTGCCGTCGAGCTTGAATTCGCTGCCCGAGTATTTAGAATAAAGAACTACGTCGCCTACTTTAACTTGCATTTCGACGTTGTTGCCGTCTACGACTCCGCCGGGACCTACGGCTACTACTTTAGCCGTTTGAGATTTTTCTTGCGATGCGGAAGGAAGTATAAATCCGCTTTTGGTCGTTTCTTCCTTGTCGGTCGCTTCAACCACTATTCTGTCGAGTAAAGGTCTTACTTTCATTTTTTAAATCCTCCGAAAATTATTGTTTAAGTTAAACATTTTTTTATTTTTGCTTTACTTTTTCAAGTGAATAAAGCAGTCTGCGCTCGAGTCTGTTAGCACTCTGTCTTTCTGACTGCTAATTTATATTATAGCCATAAAAAAGCGTTTGTCAATAGATTTGTGCCGCTTTTACGAAAAAAACGGACTAAAATAAATCGCATTTTTGCAAAAAAAATTTTAGGCGCGTAATTTCGACGAAAAACGCCTTCAACTATTGCATTATATATAAAAATATGTTAGAATGGTCGTAAGAAAACAAGAGTTGCAAAGAGGTATATTTTCATGGATAAATGGGATAAAAGATTTATGCAGCTTGCCGAAACGGTGGCGACATGGTCTAGTTGTTATCAAGAAAACAGGCATGTCGGCGCGGTAATCGTGCGCGATAAGCGAATTTTGGCAACGGGCTACAACGGCGCGCCTCAGGGCGTTGAAAGCTGTAAGGACAGAAAAGAATGTCTGCGCCGAAAAATGAACATTGAAAGCGGCACTCGTCAAGAAATTTGCTATGCCGTTCATGCCGAGCAAAACGCCATAGCTCAAGCGGCAAAGCAGGGTATTCCCGTAGAGGGCGCAACGCTATACTGTACGCATCAGCCTTGCGTTATATGCGCTAAAATCATAATAAATTCGGGGGTTAAGCGCGTGGTTTATCGCTACGGATACCCGGACGAATTTTCGATGGAACTGTTTAAGCAAGCGGGCGTTTTAGTGGAACTTTTCAAGGAATAATTAAAACGGAAATTATAAGAACTTATAAAAATACAATAAAAAAATTATAAAATCTTATAAAATTACATAACAAAAATAACGATAGAGAGGAAAAACAAATGGCAAACGAAAAAACTAAAAATCCATTGGTTACTTTTAACATGTATAGCGGAAAACAAATGGTTGCCGAGCTTTATCCGTCGGTAGCGCCTAACACCGTAAACAATTTTTTGGCGCTCGCTTCGAGCGGGTTTTATAACGGAGTTATTTTTCACCGCGTTATCGAAGGGTTTATGATTCAGGGCGGCGATCCGCGCGGCACCGGCATGGGTGGTCCGGGTTACTCGATACGCGGCGAATTTTCGCGCAACGGCTTTGAAAACAACCTCAAACATACCCGCGGCGTGCTTTCTATGGCGCGCTCGATGATGCCGGATAGCGCAGGCTCGCAATTTTTCATTATGCACGACGACGCCCCGCATCTAGACGGTTCTTACGCGGCTTTCGGAAAGCTCGTTTCGGGCGAGGACGTTTTAGACGAAATAGCTACTTGCGAAACGGACGGGAACGACCGTCCCTTAGAAGAGCAACGCATTAAATCGATGACCGTTGAAACTTTCGGCGTGGATTATCCCGCTCCCGAGAAAAAGTAAAAAGGCTCCGGCGGATGGTAAAAACATCTGTGGATGGCATAAAAGGCAAAAAGGCGTTAAAAATGATACATTCGATGTGCGGCGGCGGGCTTAAAGACAACGAGATTTTATCTTTTGCAAAGGTTAAATTTTGCTTTAAAAGCGCGCCTCAGGGCGTGGATTGTTCGCGTCCGTATTGGTTTATAAGCGAAATTCCGCTGTTAAAGGCGGGCGATAAGGTTTTGGCTCCGATAGGCGAAAAGCCTTATGAAGCCGTCGTTTTGCGCGTGGATTTATCTAGCGAACAAACCCCGCCGTTTCCTATAAAAAGCATGAAAAAATTGATAGCCAAAATATGTTAAAACGTTATTAAAAAATAAAAAAACGCAGGTTCGAATTAAAAAAGAGCCCGCGTTTTTGCGTTTGTTTTTTTATAAATCGTTTTTTTGCGTTAAAACGGCGCGTTTTTTAGGGGAGATTTGCCGCTCGATTAAAAATCAAGAACGTTTTTCGGTTCTCAAGCGTTCGCGATATTCGGTAGGTGTTTCGCCGAAGTGTTTTTTAAACGCTCTGAAAAAGTATTCGTATTCTTTAAAACCTGACATTAAAGCCACGTTTTTAAGAGTATGATTGGTCGTTGCCAAAAGCGAAGCGGCGTTGTTAAGTCTAGTGTTTTTAATATAATTTATAACCGTAATTTTTTCGTATTGTTTAAAAACTCTGCACATATGCGAATGTGAGATAAACAAGCTTTTGCACAGCGAGTCGACCGAAAAATCGGGGTCGAAAAACTTAACTTGAATATACGATTTTATGTTATCGACGAACTCGCGACGGGTGTTCTTTTTGATATCCGAGCGTCCGCCTAAAGAAAGCTGATCTATCGTATAGAAAAACGCCGAAACCGCGTATGCGTAAGAGGGCGGTTCTAAAAACGCGGGATGCAGATAATTCTTTAAAGTAAAAGGATTTTTCGGTTTAGAAACGGGTTGCTCGCGCGAAAGTCCGGTGCCTTCTAAAACGTTTTTCGCAAAAACTCCGTCGAACTCGAAAAACACGTATTCCCACGGGTCGTTCGGATCCGGATAATAGGCGAATTTGCTTGAATTATCGATATAAAATACCGAATCTGGACCTATCGCGTATGTTTTTCCGTTAAGCAAAAGCACGCCCTTACCCGATATGATAAAGTGCAGGGTGTGGAAGGTTTGCGAGTGCTCGTAGTTCCACGGCGGCGCAAACGCAAAATTATGATAGCCTATATTTCTAACGAAAAAATCGTCGCCTTGCTTTTTGGCGAACCAATTAAATATTTCGGGCTTTTCTGCGAAGTAGGTCTTTTCCATATAGCCGCATTATAACTTTAAGCGATTTTTTAGTCAATACGCTTTTTAAAAAATGATAAAAAAGTCCAGTATAAAAGCAAATATGGCAATTTGCCAAAAAGGCATATAATGATATAATGATGATAATTACGGTGGGGCTTAAGCGACAAAGATTAAAATTGCCGAAGCGCAAATAATTCAAATAAACGATCGATTCGTTTTAAGCTCTCAAAAAAAACAAAAAAACAAAAAATAATTCGAGCTTAATCTTCGGATAAGTAAGCTTAAGTTTGAACAAAACAAGGAAGGTTTAATCACATGAATCGCAAAAAGGATTTTTCAACCGAAAAAATTAATGTAGGCATAATCGGCTTAGGTCAGCGCGGCACTATGCTTTTAAGAACGATTTTAGCGTGCGAAGAAGCGAGAGTAATCGCTCTTTGCGACGTTTACGAAGACAGAATGGAAGATAACAAAAAAGTGGTTATCGAGCGTGCGGGTTACACTCCCGTTTGCTATTCTGATTATATGCAACTTTTAAAAAACGACGACGTAGACGCCGTATTGATAAGCGCTTCGTGGGAGGCTCACGTAGACCTCGCGGTGGCGGCTATGGAATGCGGTAAATACGTCGCGTTGGAAGTTGGTGGCGCTTATTGCGTAGAGGATTGCTGGAGGCTTGTAGACTCTTACGAAAAGACGAAAACTCCCATTATGATAATGGAAAACTGCTGTTGGGACAGGTTCGAAATGTTAGCCACTTCGTTAAGCCGTAACGGCGTGTTCGGCGAAATAGTTCACTGCCACGGCGCTTACAGTCACGACCTTCGCGACGAGGTTTTGGGCGGCAACGTCAACAGACATTATCGTTTGAAAAATTATATCGAGCGCAACTGCGAAAATTATCCCACGCACGAATTAGGTCCCATAGCAAAAATTTTGGATATCAACCGCGGCAACAAATTCGTTTCGCTCGTTTCGGTGGCGAGTAAGGCGGCGGGACTTTCCGCTTTTGCGAAAACGGATAAAAACCCCGATAAATCGCTTATAAATCAAACGTTTAAGCAAGGCGACATCGTAAGCACCATAATCACTTGCGAAAACGGCGAAACCATAACTTTAACTTTAGATACCACGTTGCCTAAATATTATTCGCGCGAATTTACCGTTCGCGGAACAAAAGGGCTTTGCAATCAAGAGGCGAATATGATTTTCTTGGAAGACGTAATCGACTCGCACGAATGTTTCGAACCCAACGATACGGTTAAAAAATATTTAAACAACGCCGAGGAATATTCCGAATATCAGGTTCACGAATGGCGCGATATGACCGAAAAAGAAAAAACTTTAGGTCACGGCGGCATGGACTATTTAATGTTTAAGGCGTTCTTCGGATATATGAAGGCGAATAAGCCTTTCCCGCTGGACGTTTACGACGCGGCTAGCTGGATGGTTATAACCGCTTTATCCGAAAAGTCCGTTGCCGAGGGCGGAAGCATTCAGGAAATCCCCGATTTTACTCGCGGCGAATATAAAAACCGCCCGCGTTACGACGTAACCGA
>CAYVKZ010000060.1:0-6694 GCA_964452295.1 uncultured Acidiphilium sp. | reverse complement strand
CGTTTTTTACCCAAGCGTCGTCATACTGAAAGGCGATTATAGATGGCTCGATTTCGGCAAGGTAGCCGACTATACGGTCATTATACTTAACGGTAACTTTTTTAACGTCGTTAATCATACTTTCAAATCCTTTAAGTTTGTAATAATTTTATTGCTGAAAAGACCGTTAAAGTCTTCAAGACAATGGAGAACACTTGCTATTTTAAGCAAAGAAACAAGCGCTATATCGCCCGTGCCTTCAAAGCGACGAATGGACGCATAAGACCCCCCCGATTTTCGTGCAAGGAGTTTTTGTGACAACTTTAATTCTTTTCTTCTTGCCTTAACTTTATCGGTCAAAGAAATAAGCGTTGATTGAATCGTCGGCGTATTTACAAAATCACTGATATCAAAAGTTTTTTTCATAGTGCTAATATTTTAGCACTTTTTAATTATTTTGTCAATAATTTGCGCATATATGAGCAATTTTTATGAAAGCGAATTTACCTGCCGCATTAAAATAAAAAATTTTTACGATTGTAAATGGAAAGAGTACCCAAAATCTATATAGTTTTTATGGTTATAAGTGTAAAAACTTGTAGAAAATAGAATGTTTTTCGAGTTTACATCTCTCGTCTTTATCTATTTTTATGGGTTTTAGCAATTTTAATAAAAATATTTCAAAAAAATTTTAAATTTTGTTCGCAAAATTGCTAACGATATATCATAGGAGGAAACAAATTGATAAGTAGTAGAAATTACATAAAACTGGATGAAAAAGTGAACGCTATCACTTCTATTCCGCCAAGCGCAAAAATACTGCACGGGGAAATTTGCACTTTATCACAAAACGACGGATGCTGCTTTGCGTCGAACAAGTATTTTGCAAGGCAGTTAAACCTGTCCATTCAATCGGTGAGTAGGTTGATAGGAATACTTAAGCGTTACGACTTAATCACTGTTACCCGTACCACGGACGACAACGGTTATCGTAAGCGTATTATTAAACCGAATTCTTCAATAACGTTATCAAAAACAGGCGTAGTTAACGCTCAAAAATGCGAAAAGCCTACGCTTAAAAACGCTAACCATAATATAGTAAACCGTACGTTTATTATCCTTTGGACTGGCTTAAGGAAAAAGACGGTGCACTCTACTGTAAATTACACGAAAATAAAAATAAACCGCTTGACGAAGTCATTTCGCTCGTAAAGGAATATAGCAAAGTCAATTATTGTTTATACCAGTTTGACCACTGGCCCGACGTGGACGGCTATCTTTATTCGGAAAGCGTTGAAGCCGACTCATACGGACTATTCACCATTTTAAGCGACGAGGCACTTAAACGAATTCGTGAAGACCTTGTTAGACTGCGCACCTACGAGGCACAAGGCGACGAAAGTCTATTGATAGATAACTGCTTGTGTTAATATCCACCCCATACACACCCAGGGGGAGGTCAAATCTCTATGCGCACTACCTATGCAGCGGGGCGGTAGCCAAACGTGAATTTTCGCATAATCAAAAATCAAAGCGCAAAATCAAAAATGCTTTTTCAAAAATTGTGATAAGTGGTGAAAAACGGCGTTTTTTACGAAAAATCTATACAAAATGCTTAAAAAAATCCCCTTTGTTCAATTTTGATTTTTGATTTTCATTCAAACGAAAATCAAATTTATTTCAAAAATTCAAAGATTTCAAAGATACGAAGAACGACGCTACAATGCTACAAAGCAACAAAGATTCAAAGAAAAGGAGAATAATTTATGAGTATTAAGGAGAACTAGATGACGATACCTAGAATGAGAACGATAACCGAAACGTTAAGCGAAATAAAAGCAATCGATCCTATGACGGCGGTAACGCCTAATTGTATAAGAACGCTGTGTAAAAGCGGTAAAATACGATGCGTGTTTACGGGTAAAAAACTGCTTGTGGATTTAGACGATTTATTTAAATATTTTAGCGGTTCACAAGGCTGATTCGCTGGACTTTTCTAAATTTTTACGGCTTCCTTTTGTTAAGGGGATTGCTATATCCCCTTAATAAAAACCGTAGGAGGTAATTATATGGCAAGCATAAGCAAAAGACCTGGTAAAAACGGTATGACTTACCGCATACAGGTAAAAATTAAGGACAAAGGTAGCGGAAAAATTAAAGTTCATTCCACTACTTGGAAACCGCCCGTTGGACTTACGCCAAAACAAATAGAACGAGAAGTCGTGGTATTCGCCACCGAATACGAAACGGCTGTTAAAGCGACGGAAACGGCGGCAGGAGAGCCGACGCAATCGGCAGAAACCACTTTCACAGACTATGCGCTTTGGTGGCTAAAACGGCGCAAAAACGAAATTTCGGCAAGTTATTACGTCAACTGCGAAAGTTCCATAGAACTTACAAGCAAATATATAGGCGGTTATCAATTAAAGGAACTTACCCCGAATATCATACAGCAATATTACGATAAACTTGACCGTATGGAAAAGACCGTGACGGTCGTTACGGCAAAGCCTGCCTTGCGGGAACGAATGAATAAAACGGGCATCGGCTATATGAAACTGCGCTACGAGAAAAATTTTAGTAGTTGTTCCCTATCCAACGCATTTGCAGGTAAGCAAATCAGTTACGAATACGCAAAACGTCTGGCGGCGACGCTTGGAGAGAAAACTGAAAATTTATTCAACGTAACCGTTACGAAGCAACGCTACGCCTACGAAACGATAAGTAAAATCAAGCGTACTATACGGGCAATTCTCGCAACGGCAAAAAAACAACGACTGATAGCCGATAATTACGCCAGTGCTGACTACATATCGTTTCCACGACGACCACCACGAAATATTGATTATATGGACGACGAAGACGCTAAAAAGTTTTACAAGGCGGCGGACGACTACCCAGATATTCGCTATAAGACGGCTATGCTCACTCTTCTGCTGACGGGTATGCGTCGTGGCGAATTATGCGGACTGGAATGGTCGGATATCGACTTCGAAAACGGTACTATAACGATAGCAAGGTCGCTTACCGCCGTCCGTAAGGTCGGTTTGGTGTTAAAAGAACCGAAAACGGAAAGCAGTAAGCGTGTAATTGCTATATCGGATAAACTTATTTCTGTGCTGACCGAATATAAGGCATGGTACGAAGAATACCGTGAAATACTCGGCGATAAGTGGGAGAATAGCAATCGGCTATTTATCAGCGAGTACGGCAACAATATCTATCCCGGCACGATAAATATGTGGATGAAGAAAATTTGCCAGTCGGCAGGGCTTGAAGAAAGAACGGTTCATAGCTTACGGCATACAAATATCACCATGCAAATCGCCGCAGGCGTGCCTATTGTAACGGTTGCAGGTCGAGCGGGTCACGCACGAACTAGCACGACTACCGACATATACAGCCACTTCCTAAAAACCGCCGACCTTTCCGCCGCCCAAAAACTCGAAGAAATATTCGAGTAATGCAAAGAAGCCGAGAAAAACTCGGTTTCTTTGCTGATAAAATATTTATAAACGCTGATTTATTGTTGATGTTTGCTAAAAATTGTGCTATAATAAAGAAAATACGAAATGAGGTTTCTATTATGGCAATTAGCTACAATAAACTTTGGAAACAATTGATAGATAAGAATATGACAAAAACAGACCTACGTCTCAAAGCAGATATTTCTACTACAACGCTTGCAAAACTTGGTAAAAATGAAACCGTTTCAATGGACGTAATGCTCCGCATTTGCAAAGTATTACAATGCAATATTGGCGATATAATGGACGCGACGGAAGATAAGGAATAAAGGTGATTGTAATGATTAAAGAAACGATTAAAAAGAACGCGGAAGTTAAAGTAAACAGCAAGGAAATGGAAGTTTTGCGTAAAAATTTCCCCTTTTGTTTTGACAAGGACGGTAAATTTGATATCAAGGCTTTTGAAGATTATATAAAGACAGAAGACGTAGATATCAAAAAGGAAGGCTACTCTCTTGACTTTTTAGGTAAGTCCTACGCTCGTTATTTGGCAAGCCTCGATTCGGAAACGGTTATTGTGCCAGATGAGGGTAATAAAAATATTAATTCCGAAAACATTTATATCGTTGGCGACAATTTAGATGCCTTACAACACCTTAAATATTCTTATACTGAAAGAATTAAATGCATTTATATAGATCCGCCCTATAACACTGGAGCTGAAGATGATTTTGTTTACAACGATAAATTTGAATTTACCGCCGAAGAACTCGCAAAGAAAATTGGTATAGAACAAGAAGAAGCGGAACGCGTTTTGAATATGCAAGGCAAAAGCACCCACTCTGCTTGGCTTACTTTCATGTACTCAAGGTTAGAGATCGCAAAAGATTTATTGAGTGAAGATGGTTGTATTTTTATTAGTATTGACGATAATGAGCAAACAAATTTAAGGCTTTTATGCGATCAAGTTTTTGGTGAATCCAATTTTATCGGAATGATGACGTTGCAAAGCAATCCACGTGGTTCACAAAATAGTAAAACAATTTCATATGTTCATGAATATGTTTTAATGTACGCTAAAGAAATTGAAAAAATTCAAATTAGTGGCGTGGAAAAAAGTGAAGACAGTTTATCGGAATATTCTTGTTCGGACGAAAAGGGTTCATACAGGTTATTAGGATTAAGAAAACGTGGTGGCGCATGGAAAAAAGAAGATAGACCTTTAATGCATTATCCTATATATATTAACCCTAATAATGGAAAATGTTCATTAGAAAAAAGCGCGGAGTATTCAATTGAAGTAATTCCTAAACGTCCTACGGGGGAATTGGGCAGATGGACTTGGGGTAAGCCCAAATTTATTGCTGAAAACGATAAATTATTTGGGCATAAGGTAAATAGAAGCAATGAACCCGAGGCTTGGGATATATTTAGAAAAGATTATGTTTTAGATGAAAAAGGCGAAGAAAAAACAACAAAAGTAAAAACAATTTGGGTGGAAAAGGAAACCAATTATCAAAACGCAAAAAACGAAATCAAAGCACTATTCGGCAATTCCGAAATGTTTGATTATCCGAAACCCACATATATAATGAAAAAATTAATAAATATGGTTTCACAAGAAGACGGCGACATAGTTCTTGACTTTTTCTCTGGTTCAGCGTCAACGGCACATGCCGTTTTTCTAGATTCTGTAGACAGTTTCTTGACTCGCAATTTTATAATGGTTCAATTACCTGAAATAATAAAAGAGAAAAAAGTTGCATATAAAGCAGGTTATAAAACCATTGATGAAATTGGTCGTGAACGTATTCGTCGTGCGGCTAAAAAGATTGCAGAAGAAAATCCAGAAAAAGCGAAAAATCTCGACCTTGGTTTTAAGACGTATTATTTAAAAACGACTGATAAGCAAACACTTGATAAAATTATTGATTTTGACCCCAATATGCCGTTGGATGCGGAAGATATTAAGTCGAAATTCGGCAAGGATACTGCCATTGAAACGTGGAAAATTAAAGACGGTTACGGCTTTAATGCAAAAGTTGAAGAAATTGATTTGAAAGGTTATACGGCTTATCTTCTTACGGATAGTAAAGTCGGAACAAGTTTATATTTAATCGACGATATGCCAGACAATGCCATTGTAGAGCTTGTAAGAAAAATTGAAGCCTACGAATTAAACGTGGATAGAATTATCGAATACGGATATGCGTTTAGCCATACAACGAACACAGCGCTCCGTTCTAACCTTAAAACGTTAAAGAACCGAAACGCAATCGAACCGATTATCAGATATTAAGGGTATATTATGAGATTAGAAAATAATTTACTTCATCAATTAAATGCCGTTAATGCTGTTTGCGGTGTGTTTGCAGAGGTGGATTTTACGCCGAATACGGATAAAAATAAATGTAAACGCATCAATTTGTCCGATTCCACCATTAAAAGAAATATTTTAGCAGTACAAAACGGCGACTATTATGCGGATGATTATAAATTGCCCGATTATTATTGCAAAAATCATACGGATAGCAATTATCTCAATATTGACGTAAAAATGGAAACAGGTACGGGTAAAACTTACGTTTATACTCGCACCATGTTTGAATTGCATAAACATTACGGCATCAACAAGTTTATTTTGTTAGTTCCTACTGTTCCCATAAAAGAAGGGGTAAAGGCTTTCTTAAAATCAAGTTATATGAAAACTGATTTGCAGGCTTTATATAACGGAACGGAAATGCATTTACACGTATTAGACCCGCAAAAGAAAGTTAAGGGCAGAAAAATGTTCCCTACGCCTATTGTAGAATTTGCAAACGGAACGGATATCGGCGGAAATAGAATTGACGTTCTTTTGGTAAACAGCGGTATGCTTACCTCTAGCGCAACTATGGGTACAAGTTACGACCAAACACTTTTAGGTAACTATACCCAGCCGTATGAAACTTTATGCGAAATTGCTCCGTTCGTTATTATTGACGAGCCTCATAAATTTGTGCGTTCTCAAAAAACCTTTAAGTGCTTAATCGATAATATCAAACCTCAATGCGTAATACGTTACGGCGCAACTTTTCCTGAAGTCTCTAAAGGTAAATTCGATTATGAAAACGTGGTTTATAATCTCGGTTCTTGCGATGCGTTCAATAATAATTTGATTAAAGGCGTTGAAGTTGAATATATTGCGGAAGAGTCTAAACTTAAAGACCAAGTTAAAGTCAAGGTTTTATCTATTAGCGCAAATAAAG
>CAYVKZ010000059.1:0-6718 GCA_964452295.1 uncultured Acidiphilium sp. | reverse complement strand
GACAGCGTAAACGTAACGCTCAACCTTGCCTCCGACGCGGATAGCGAGGTTTTTGTGGCAATCAATTCTGCTTTGCAAAGCGCTAAAGAAGGCTCTGTAAATCTTACGATAACCGGAGCTAATCAGATTCCCGCCGACGCTTTCGAAAATAACGCAAAAATTAAAAACGTAACGATAGGCGAGGGCGTAACGAGTATCAAAAGTAGTGCCTTTTACAGCTGCGCTGCTCTTGAAAGCGTAACTATCGGCGACGACGTAACGACTATCGGTTCGAGTGCGTTTGCATTCTGCGATTCGATTACAACCGTAAGTATAGGTGAAAACGTTACCGCTATCGGCGGTATGGCGTTTGGTTTTTGTTCTTCGCTTGAAAGCATAACCGTTCCGGACGGAGTTACCGTAATCGAAGGTTACACCTTTGCAAGTTGTTTTGCTTTAGCAAGCGTAACGATAGGGCAAAACGTCGTATCTATCGGAGATAACGCGTTTGAAAATTGTGCAATAAAGAATATCACCCTTCCGAACACTTTAAAAACCATTGGATCGCAAGCGTTTGCTTTTTGTTCTTCGCTTGAAAGCATAACCGTTCCGGACGGAGTTGAAACGATTAATAAAGAGACGTTTGTCGATTGCATATCGCTTACGAGCGTAACTCTCGGCAGCGGTGTTACAACCGTTGGCGAAAGTGCTTTTAAAAACGTTAATACTTTAACGCAGATAACTATTCCCGCAAGCGTAACCGAAATCGGCGACCGTGCGTTTGCGGAATGCATAGCCCTCAAAAGCGTAACTTTTAGTGAAAATTCTAAGCTAAAAAGCGTCGGCGGCTTTGCGTTTAATAGGTGCATCGCTCTTGCGAGCATAAATCTTCCCGATAGCGTAACCGAAATCGGCTTTATGGCGTTTTATAAGTGCACTTCTCTTACAAGTATATCGATTCCGTCAGGCATAACGTCGATTAAAGACTCGGTGTTTAGTTCGTGTAGCGGGTTAGAAAGCATAACTATTCCCGCAAACGTAACTAAAATCGAAAATAATGCGTTTTACGATTGCGAAGCTTTAAAAACCGTAACTTTTGCGGAAGAATGGAGCACTGTAGGAATCGGAGATCATGCTTTTTGCGGATGTATCTCCCTTACGAGCATAAATCTTCCCGAAAGTTTAACCTCGATCGGTGACAGCGCGTTTAGTTATTGTTCCGATCTTACAAGCGTAACTATTCCTTCGTTCGTAACGTCTATCGGTGGTTTTACGTTTTTCGAATGTTCCGCGCTTAAAACCGTAACTTTTGCGGATAATTGCGCGCTTACAACTATTTCCGAAAACATGTTTGCTAATAATATCGCTCTCGAAAGCGTAAACTTCGGTGCAAACAGCGCCATAACGATTATAGATTCTTGCGCGTTTGAAAATTGCGAGGCGTTGGAGAGCATAACTATTCCCGCCGGTTTAAATACTATCGGCAAATGCGCCTTCAAAGATTGCGATTCGCTTACTAGCATAACTCTTCCCGAAGGCGTAACGAATGTTAGCGAATACCTCTTCAAGAATTGTACCGCTCTTACGAACATTACTTTCGAAGGGGCTATAACCGAGTTTTATTATTCGGCGCTCGAAGGCGTTACCACGAGCAATATCTTTTTAACGATTGCCATAGGGCAATCAAATCTCGTCGACACCGACGGCGACGGCGTGTGGACGGAAGGCGATTCGCCTTTTACCGACCCAAACGGAACGTTCTGCAATTATACTTTTAATGTAGTAGAAGGCGGGCAAATAATTGATGACCGTTGGGATTATGGCAGCGGCGGCACTATTATTTTCTGAAGATAAGATTGTTATGATAAAACGCGAATAAAAAAAGCATAAAAACAACAAAAACCCGCCTATAGGTCGATTATCGATACTTTCGGCGGGTTTTTTTGCCGTCATCTTGAGCGAGCGTTAGCGAGTCGAAAGATCTTGCTTGAAAAATCCGTAAGTGCTTAAGCGAGATTTTGACCCCGACGCGCACGTAAACATGCTTGCTTGGAATGACGGAAACAACTTAAAAAAGCCTTCCCCAGCATCAGTTCGTCGGCTCCGACAGCTTTTTTTCCATTAAAAAGCTTTTAATTTAAAATAATTGGCAAAATGCTTGCAAAACGCAATCAAATGGTGTATACTGATAACTATCAGAAGAATACTATTTAACGGAGGTATTTTGGTATGGCAAGAACTGCAAATGTATTTACGAGGGTCGACCCTAATATAAAAGCACAAGCAGAAACCGTTTTAGAGCAATTGGGGATATCTATGGCAACAGCTATGGAAATTTATCTTCGTCAAATTGCGTTGCAAAGAAAAATTCCTTTTGAAATGAAGTTGCCGGAAGTAGCTAAGCCTATTGCATATGGTTCATTGACGGATGAAGAATTTGATGCACTTATGAATCAAGCGGCAAAATCTTATGCAAACGGATTATGCACGAGTGTTGCGGATTTTAGAGCTGAAATTTCGAAGGAAATAGGATTATGAGTGAATGGAAAGTAGTCCTTACCCCGGAATTTAAGCAAGAGTTTAGAGATATCTATGCTTACATTGCAGAAATGTTGCTTGTTCCCGAAACGGCAAAAAAGCAAGTCGGCAGAATTCTTGACCAAGTTGAAAAATTGAATGAAATGCCGAATAAGTTTTCTTTAGTCGAAAAAGAGCCGTGGCGTAGTCGGGGATTAAGAAAGTTAGTTGTAGATAATTACGTAGTCTTTTATATGTCTAACGAGAAAACGAGCGAAGTAATCGTGTTTCACGTGTTTTACGGCGGTCGTAATATAGACAAATTGCTTTAGAAAATCTTAAGGCTAAGCCTTTTTTTGCATTGCTTGCGCATTATTACACGTCATCCCGAGCTAATTTTTTCCGTCATCCCGAGCGAAGTCGAGGGATCTCGCTCGAGCAATGTGCACAATGTGCATAAAAGCAAAAAAATCCCAATTATTTTAAAAAACGTAATTAAAACACTTGACAAAAATGGGGGGGGGGGGGGGTATGATAATGTATATAACTATAGCTCGGTTATGAACACGATGGGGCAAAAACAAACCGCGTGAATATAACCTGGTAAAAAAACAAGGAGAGAAGTTCTATGCAAAAACACTTTTTATTCAAACTGCTAGGTACTATAATGATTCTAGCAATCGCGCTTGCGACGTTTACCGCTTGCGACGATGCAGTCGTGAACGTAAAAGTCACCTTTATGTTAGACGAACAAGAGGTTTACAAAGTCGTCGATTTAGAAAGCGGCGACGAGGTAAAACTACCCGAAGAGCCTACTAAAGACGGCTTCGTTTTCGACGGCTGGTATTTAGACAAAGGCACTTGGGAAAAACAATTTTTCGGCAAAATAGAAGACACCTCGGTCATAAAAATAGCGGTTTATGCCAAGTGGTCTGATATGAAAATAATAGAATTCGGCAGTTATCCGCAAACCGAGGTAAAGGACAGTGCGACAATTTCCGCTTTAAATGCCACCGCGAACTTATCTACTACCGCCGAATTAGACGGTTGGACCGATTATTATTCAACAACGGACGGCTACGAAAGAAACTACATGTTCTATAAGGATATATCTTATAACGGCGAAAAATATCGCGGCGTATACATTAACAATTATCGGAGAGTTTCTCGCTACGTAGTCGATGACACTGATATGCAAAACTTAAACGGCTATAGCACAAACACTTGCTACTGGTTTAAATACGAGCCGTTAAAATGGCGCGTGTTAACCGAAAACGACGGCAAAGCCTTATTGCTTTGCGATAGCATTATAGACAGCCAACCCTATCAAATGTATATCGAAGAATATCGCGATTACGAAGGGACAGACAGCGACGCTTGGTATGTTAAAGGATACGAGCGTGAAGGCATATATGCAAACAATTACGAATATAGCACTATTCGTGCATGGCTTAACGGTAATTTTTATAAAACCGCGTTCGACCAAGATCAGCAGTTGCAATTAGTAACCACGGAAGTAGATAACGGCGCGCGCAGTACGAATCCGAACGACGACGCTACATATTGGAATAACGGCGTAAACGATTACGCTTGCGACAACACGGTAGATAAAGTATTTTTATTATCCATGCAAGAAATAACCGATCCCTCTTACGGATTTAAATCAATATCGAGAGAGGGCGATCTAACTCATGCTAGTTATGAAATGATAGGACCGAAAATAAAAGTAACCGATTATGAAAAAATTCAGGGAGGAATGTCTAATATCACTGAAAGTTCTGCACTTTATTTTTGGTTGCGCTCACCCAACTATAGCGGTTATAGCGCAAACATAGTTTGTGGTCTTTCCGAAGAGAATACATGTTATTCTTTTTTTATTGAGCTTTTAGCCCTCGACGCCGGTAAGATATGCACTGTTACATCTATTGGCGTGCTTCCCGCAATATGGCTCGATTTAACGTCTCAGGAACTGTTGGGAAAAAAAGGCTTAGAATATACTTTAAACGACGACGGCGAAAGTTATTCGATAACCGGAATAGGCACTTGTCGATATACGGATTTAATTATTCCCGATACGTATAACTCTAAACCCGTTACTAAAATCGGCGATAGCGCTTTTTACGAGTGCGACCAATTAACAAGCGTAACTATTTCGGACAATATTACCGCTATAGGCGATAGCGCGTTTTGCGATTGTGACCAATTGACAAGCGTAACTATTTCGAGCAGTGATACTTCCATAGGCGACTATGCGTTTGCGGATTGCAATAACTTATATTATTTATTTATTCCCGACGACTTTACTTTTAACGGCGAAAATGCGTTTTTAAATTGCAGCAAGTTAAATTTGCGCATCGAAGTTATGGTCGACGGCGGCGGCTTAGGTTCTAATAAATGGGTTACGGAAGCAGGCAAAAGATTTGCGGCAGTTAACGCAAACACTATTTGGCGCGGGGCTGACGGAAGCGTTAAAATAGGCGCAATCGTCGAGACTCGGGTTTCTAACGGCGTATCGATGAGCGCTTCTTCTAAAACCGCTACCACGACTATATTCGATTTAACTTCCGTTCAGGATTTGAGTTCTTATGTAAACGGCGGATATATTTTGGAAATCGACGATATTATGACCGAAAAGTTCGATGAACGCGGCAGTTCTAAAATTTCCGTAGACGATAAGATCGACGCTCAAAACAAGGGAAGATTCCAATATAACGGCAAATACTATGCAGCTCCTTCAATCGAATATTATCCCGGTCTTGCTTACAACGCAAACATGTTCGCTAAAAAAGGATATTATTTTGCGGCAAGCAGCGAAGGCGCGGTTAAATTCCATTCCGACGTATTAAATAAAGATTTCTATTTTCTCCCCGCTAACTCGACGAGCGGAAAATCTTGCGGACCGGACGGCAAATTAAACACTTCGGACGACGGTTTGCCCTCTTCTTTATACGAATTCATCGCTCTTTGCGAATACATGAAACATAACGCCGTCAGCCCGATCGACTTTTCCGGTCAGATCAAGCAATATTCTAACTTTATTCTTTCGGGCTTAATGTCGAGCTTAATGGGTTACGATCGTATGAGCGGAACTTACAGCTTTAACGGCACTTACGAAGTAGTTACCGGCTTCACTAACGAAAACCTCTTCCCGGGCGTTGACGGAATTAAAAAACCCACGACCAAAACCGTAACCGTAACCGAAGAAAACGGTTATTACACCACTTGGTCTATCGAAAAATATTATGCCGAAGCTTTCTTAGAACTCGCTATGCGAGCAGGTTGGCTCAGCTCTTCTTGCACGAGCAACGGCGTTAATCAACGTGACGCAGAGAGAAAGTTCGTATTCTCCGGCGTAAACGGCGCAGAAGAAATAGGTATGCATGCTGACGGTTCGTTCTGGTATAACGAAGCCAACATCGAAGGTATTTTCGAAGATTGGGACGAAATAGTAGGTATGGGAAGCCTGGGTGAAAACGGTTATCATCACAACGGCTTAAAATGGATGCCGCTCCCCGTTTCGATCAGCGAAAGCGTTACCACCGAAAACGGCTTAGGCAGAGGTCAAACCCTTATCGATATGTGGAACTCGATGCTTGTTATAAACTCTAACGTCAAGGGCAAACTCGAAGAACAAGCCGCTAAGGCGTTCTTGCAATTCCTTTGCTCTGACAGCGAACTTTCTAAATATACCGCGCTTACTTCGGTAATAAAATCGCTTAACTACGATATGGACGCCACCGATTACAACGCGATGAGCAATTACGGCAAAGATCTTTGGAACATGGTTCGCGAAGACGAAAGTAATAAGATAGTATACTTCGAAGGCGGCAATAAAACATTCAAGGCAAACAGCAACACTTTTGCCCACGGCTGGAATACCGACGGTGCATTCTCCGTAAAAACTTCGCCTTCTTATTATCAATATAAGATTGCAAATACGAGCGCCACTCTCGACGAAATCTTCAAGTTGCAAGCAATAAGCAAAGCTTCTTGGGAAGGCATGTATCAAGGAAGTAAAACCGTTACAGACGTAGACGGCGTAACTTCTATAACATAACAAATAAAGCGTTTAAAAAAAAGCCTTCCGTTTTGATATGTACCCCGAATGTTAGATATTCGTGGGGAATTAAGCGAAATCAAAAGTAAAAAGCAAATAGCGAGTTAGTTAGGGGCTGTCGCGTTAAGCGGCAACCGATCAAGACAAAAAAAGACACCCAACCAA
>CAYVKZ010000058.1:0-7290 GCA_964452295.1 uncultured Acidiphilium sp. | reverse complement strand
ATTGCAGAAAGCGTAAAACGCATTGGGAGAAGCTGTCCGCGACAGCGGGCTGATGAGGGGGGGGGGGGGACCGTCATTCTGAGCAAGCACGTTTACGTGCGCGTCGAAGAATCTTGTTAAAGTGCTTACGGATAACTCAAGCAAGATCCCTCGGCTACGCTCGGGATGACGATAAAAAAACGCTCGCTCAAGATGACGGTTTAAAAAAAGCTCGCTCAAGATGCCGTATAAAACAATTTTAAAACGCAAAAAGCTCGCAAAAAGCGAGCTTTTTTGCTATCTTGTTATCAAATTACTATTTTTACAACTCGACTTCGCCGTCGGTGCAAATAACTTTCGTCGCGGGGGCATCGTAGTTCCAATGGTATTCCTTTTCAATAGTATTCCATTGTTCTTTTGTTCCGTTAAATTTGATTTCAGTTAAATTTTCGCAACCATCAAACGCGTAACTACCGATAGAAGTAACACCGTTGCCGATTGTTATGCTTGTTAATCCGCTGCAATTCCAGAACGCGTAACTACCGATAGAAGTAACGCTGTTGGGAATGGTTACGCTTGTTAATCCAGTGCAACCACGAAACGCCCAATCACCGATAGAAGTAACACCGTTGCCGATTGTTATGCTAGTTAATCCGCTGCAATCATCGAACGCCCAATCGCCGATAGAAGTAACGCTGTCGGGAATGGTTACGCTTGTTAATCCGCTGCAATCATCGAACGCCCAATCGCCGATAGAAGTAACGCTGTCGGGAATGGTTACGCTTGTTAATCCGCTGCAACCATCGAATGCACCACCGGCAATAACTTTTGTTTTATCGTTTATTTTACAAGAAGTAATAGATTCATCTTTTGCTTTTATTAATGCATAATAAGCATTATCTTCGTTACCTAAATATAAACCGTTATCATATTCGTTATATTGTAAATTATCGCAAAAATCGAACGCATTATTACCGATAGAAGTAACGCTGTCGGGGATAGTTATGCTTGTTAATCCAGTGCAACCACGAAACGCGTCAACGCCGATAAAAGTAACGCTATTCGGAATAGTTAAGCTTGTTAAACTGCTACACTCTTCAAACGCCCCGCCGATAGAAGTAACGCTTCCGTCTGCGGGTATTATACTGTTTTTACAACCTAATATCAGCGTTTTACTTGCGGTTTCAATTAAACAATTATTTACACTATGATAATAAATATTATCTTCTGCTACGGTGATACTTTCAAGATTCTCGCTACAAGAGTGAAATGCATCATCAAGATCGTCTGTAACGCCACTACCGATAGCTATGCTTGTTAAGCCGTAGCAATACGCGAACGAGAACCCGCCGATACAAGTAACGCTATCGGGGATTGTAATGCTTGTTAACGCCGAACAATTCTCGAACGCGCCACTACCGATAGATGTAACGCTGTTCGGAATAGTTATACTTGTCAACCCATCACAAACAAAGAACGCGTCATCACCGATAGAAGTAACGCTTCCGTCATCAGGTATAATACTGTTTTTACAACCTGCAATTAATGTTTTACTTTCGGTTTCTATTAAACAATTATTCTTACTATGATATTTTGTATTGTTTTCGCTAACAATTATGCTTTCAAGCCCACTGCAATTGCCGAACAACAAATCTCCGATAGAAATAACGCTGTCGGGAATGGTTACGCTTGTTAATTCGTCGCAACCCACGAACGCCAAATCTCCGATAGAAGTAACCGGTTTTGAATCATAAGTTGACGGAATAACGAGTTTCGTATCCTTACAAGTTCCTATGCCTATTAACGAATAGCTTTCGCCGTCGTCGTTTAAAGTAAAGTCTAAGCCTTCACTAACGTAATTAGGAATACTTGCATCGCAACCTTCGTTTACGCAAATACCGTTTACGTAGTCATGTTCTGTTTTAGCAATCGATTTCGGAGCTACTAAAACTTCGCCGCAAACGGAGCATTTTTTACCTTCGGTCGCGCCTTCTTTGTAGCAAGTAGCCTCTACGGCGGGGATAATTTCTTCTATATGTTTACCGCTTATAGGGATTTCTTCGTCAACGCTATCGGTACACCCCTCGTTTTGGCAAACTTTGTGCTTACTTCCGACATCGGTACAATTAGCTTCTTCGTCGATAATCCAATCGCCGTAGTTATGTTCGGTTTTATCAATCGATTGCGGAGCTACTAAAACTTCGCCGCAAACGGAGCACTTTTTACCTTTGGTAGAGCCTTCGCTGTAGCAAGTAGCTTCTACTGCGGGAATAACTTCTTCGGTGTGAGCAAGCTTTTCGATATCGGCGGCTTCGCCTTTGCCGCACCTTAAGCAGTAACGACCTTTTTTACCGACCGACGAACAAGTAGCGGCTACGCCGTCAACCCAAGGAGTCCAAATATGCATGCAAGGCGTATCGGACCATTTTGCATAAACGACGAGTTGCAAAATCGAAGTGTCTTCGATTTTACCCGAGAAATTCTTTTCCCAAGTGTCTTTATCTAAGTACCAACCGTCGAAAACGCAGTCTTCTTTTTTGGGGTCTTCGGGCATTTCGACGGTGTCGCCGTCCTGCAGATTTACAACGGCGTAAACTTCGTCGTCTACCATAAAGGTTACTTCTACGTTTATGTCTTCACACGCGGTAAGCATTGCCATCGATAAGCATATTAGCATAATCACGGCAAATAGCTTTAGTAAAAAGTGTTTTTTCATTCTTTTTCACCTTAAAAACTTCGTATTTAATAATTTAACATAAAACGATTTTAGCACTTAATTCTAATATTGTCAAACAAATTTAAGCAACCAATCACCCCATCGGTCAAAAACTAAATTTTTTTGACGGCTTCTCTGTATAAGGGAATTTGGCAACGTAAGCGATTGAATGATTGCTATATTTTTAATCGTTACCCTAAGCTTGTGCGTTTGCGGGCGCGGCGGACGCGGTTTAGGTGGCGAGCAAAGCTTCCGTCGTCGATAATTTTAGCGAGGGCGTACTGCTCCAGGGCGGGCACCGAGCAAGAAAGCGATTTAAAATCTTTTTCGAACTTGTCGGTAAGCGGGGCGGGCAATAACATATAAGCAATTCTTATCGAGGGAAAAACCGTTTTCGAAAAGGTGTTTACGTAAATAACGCTGTCGTTTTTTTGCGCTCCGTAAAGCGTTTCGGTAAGTCTTGCCGAAAGCGAGAACTCCGACTGATAGTCGTCCTCGATGACGAATCCGCCGCGACTAGAGGCAAATTGTAAATACTCCTCGCGCTTAGAAGCAGAGGCGGTAACCCCGCTCGGAAAACTGCGATAGGGGGTAACGTGTAGAACGTTAGCGCGGCTGTTAGCCAGTTCGTCGGTGAGAATTCCGTCGCTTCCGAGCCTTAGCTCCTCGGGAAAAACGCCGTTTTGCTCGTAAACTTTTTTAATGCCGAGGTAAGAGGGCTTTTCAAGCGCGAAAATTTTATCGTTGCCCAAAAGCCGCACGATAACGCCGTATAGGTACTCCGCGCCGCTACCGACGACGATTCGGCGTTCGTCAACCGAAATATCGCGGCACACTTTTAAATAGCTTTTAATCGCGCGTTTTAGCTCGGGAGCGCCGCTCGCGGGCGTTTTTTGCATTATGGTTTCGCCGTAGTCGTTTAAAACCGAGCGAATCGCCGAGGTGTAAACACTGAAAGGGAAGTATTCGTTTTCGCTTTCGTTGGCGGGAAAAGCTTGCACATTTTGCTCTAAAGGCTGCTTAGGCTGAGTAAAAAACCGAACGTTTTTGTCAAGATTTTCGTTTTTAGAGCCGTAGCACGAATAGTATCCGCTACGAGTGCGCGCTTCGATATAGCCTTCGCTTTCTAAAATTTCGTAGGCGTGCTCTACGGTTATAACGCTTGCTTTAAAAAGTTCGGCGGCGGCGCGTTTAGATGGGAGTTTTTGTCCGAATTTAACGCTACCGTCGATTAAATCGCTTTTAAGTTTTTCATAAATTTCAACGTATTTTTTTGTCATTTTTGTTCTTATCGATGTTTTTTATGGCTTAACGAGTGATTGTTTTTCCTTAATTGAACATTGTTTGTGTTGTTGGGCGGTGAGAAAAAGGCTTCTCCTTTTGATTGCGGGTCATTCTGAGCAAGCGAGGACGAGCGCTAGTTTTACAGGTCATTCTGAGCGTAGGGCTTTAGCCCGAAGTCGGGGTCAAGATATTGATTGCTCTATAACGCGCGCAAGCAAGGCGATTAAGGCTTCCCCCTCGGGGGAAGCTGGCGGCATAGCCGACTGATGAGGGGAGATTTTATAATTTGCGCAAGCAATGCAAACTAAGGCTTCCCTGTGTAAGGGAAGCTGTCAACGAAGTTGACTGAAGGATTGTAAGGCTTCACCCGCGCAGAAAACGTTTACTTTCAGAAAGCGTAAAACGCATTGGGGGAAGCTGTCCGCGAATGCGGACTGATGAGGGGCGGTTTTATAATTAGTTTAGTACCCCGCATCCGTCACGCTTTGCGTGCCACCTTCCGCCCAATGCGTTTAAGTCGGCTCGTTTTCAAGCCGCTTCTGCGCGGGGGAAGGCATTTTTATCGGTCATTCTGAGCGGAGCGAATTTATTCGCGAAGCCGGGGTCAAAATCTTGTTAAAGTACTTACGGATAATTTCAAACGAGATAATGACACCGACTGTCGCTCAAGATGACGGTCGTGCATATAATCCGTTCAAAACCCGAAAAACTGGTTATATAAAATTTATTTGATTTGGTTATTTTAATATTACCAAATGCATGATATAATATATAGCGAAAAATAAAAAAAGTCAAAGGATTTTTAGCAAATATGAAGTTAACTACCAAAAAAATTTGTTTAACCGCCGTGTTTATGGCGCTCGTGGTTGTATTAAGTTCGTTCGGGGTGCCTGTTGCGGGCGGGCAAGTTTATTTAAACGGAATAATCATAACCTTTGCCGCGCTGTTTTTAGATCCGATTTGTGCGTTTTTCGTAGGCGGGGTAGGCGCGTTTTTGGGCGACTTTTTCTTTTATCCCGCGCCGATGTTTGTTTCGTTGGTCGTTCACGGGGTGCAAGCGGTTGCAATTTCGCTTATATCGGGCGGATATAAAGGCGAATTGCCTAAATTATGGCGTGCGTGCTTAGCCGTCGCAGTAGGGGCGGTTATAAGCGTTTGCGGATATACTTTCGGCAAGTTTTTTTATGCGGGCGACGCATGGTGGGCAAGGGCAACGGCAAAGCTCCCTTACCAAATTTTGCAAGATTTTTCTTGCTCGGCGATAGGCGTGGTTTTAATGTACGCCACTCCGCTTAAAAAATACGCTTATAAAGCAATCAAAAAACAAGTTAACGATTAAATAAAAACAAATAAAAACGCTTCTTTTCGGCGATGTTTTTTCGCTTTTCAAAGAGGCGTTTTTTAAAAATTTGTTAGTCTGTAATTTGTTGTCTGGTTGTGATTGTTAATGTTAATCCGAGCGGCTCCAACATTTTTAATAGCGTGGATAGTTTCGGATCGGTTGTGCCTTTTTCTGTCCTTGCGATACAAGGTTGAGCAACTCCGGATAGAATTTCAAGTTGCTTTTGGGAAACTCCGATTTCATTACGAGCCTTTACGAATTCCGATATAAGTTTGCGCTTATATTCTTCGATGTTTTCGGGTTCCGAGCAAGAAGACCCCTTTTCATAGACGCCTTCGGCGGATACGTCGAGATCATCGTTCCAGACAATGCCGAAACCGCCTACGTCGATTTTGGCTTGCTCGTATAATCCGTTTACGTTTTTCAAAGACTGAAACGCAGGATATTTTTCGATATACGGTTTTAAATCGAAATGTTTGTATTCGCCGTCTTGAAAGCCGACAAGCAAAATAAAATCGGGGAGTGTTGCGAGCGACGTTATTTTATGAAACATACTTGACCTCCTTTTTTAAATTAATCGATAGGCGGCAGAGGTTTAATATCTTGAGTCTGCCACATTTGAAGCAGTGCTTCTTTGTTCCGTGTTGTCCATTCTTTAGCTATGGCAAGTGCTTTAGCAGGTAAATCGCCCGTAATCATTTCGGAGTTGCGTATATCGAGTATTCCCATATATTCACCATAAATAACATGGATATGCGGGGGATTATGCTCGGAAGCAATAAAATACATCTTAATTACCATACCATAAAAACGAGAAATAACAGGCATTGAATTCGATGCTCCTTTTCTTTTTGTAGCTCTATTATATCATATAATATATTATACGTCAATAACATTTAAGTTATTACAAAAAATTTTCGGAGAAAAAATGAATAAAAAACATGACGGTTAGATAATAGGTTATTCTGAGAGGAGCGAAAGCGAGCCGAGGTATCTTAGCCTTCCCCCGCGGGCAGGCAGCTTAAAAAACATGCCGACTTAATCGCGAATGGGGGGAAGGCTTCTTTTTTCTTCCGTCATTCTATTCAACACAAAAAAACCGCCTATAGGTCGATTAACGGCACATAGGCGGCTTTTTACTATCAAATTTTCAACTTTTTACAACGCGACTTCGCCGTCGGAACAAATAACTTTTTTTGCGGGGGCATAGTCGTTCCAACTCCACCCCTTTTCAATAGTATTCCATTGTTCTTTCGCTCCGTTAAAGTTGATTTCAGTTAAATTTTCGCAACCATCGAACGCCTCATCATCGATAGAAGTAACGCCGTTGCCTATAGTAACGCTTGTTAACGCCGAGCAATTCTTGAACGCCCCCCAACCGATAGAAGTAACGCTGTCGGGAATAGTTATGCTTGTTAAGGATTTGCAAGCATTGAACGCATAACGACCGATAGAAGTAACACTATTCGGAATAGTAATGCTAGTTAAGCTGTCGCAACCACTGAACGCATTATGACCGATAGAAGTAACGCTGTTGCCTATTACTACGCTTGTTAATCCGCTGCAACCATAGAACGCATAATCACCGATAGAAGTAACGCTGTCGGGAATAGTTATGCTTCTTAAATCCGTACGTCCATAAAACGCATATTCATTTATTATATAATTTTGCCCGTTGTAATCATCGGGTAAAACAAGCGAATAATTCTTGCCTATGTATTCGAATAAGTAATTTTCATTATTATCACCCGTAATAAACAAATATCCGTTTTGATTAACTATTTTGCTTTCGCCGTTATGCACGGTTAACGCGTAATATACTACGTAACCATAATAAATATTTCCTTTAAATATTTTGAGTTCGCTTTTGTTTATTACTTCAACAAGTTTATAACAACCCTTAAACGCGTCACTACCGATAGAAGTAACGCTGTTGCCTATTACTACGCTTGTTAATCCGCTGCAACCA
>CAYVKZ010000057.1:0-7383 GCA_964452295.1 uncultured Acidiphilium sp. | reverse complement strand
TTTGCATGTCGTGACCGAGCGCGTCGATACTTTCTGTTTGAGTTTTGCCGCACTTAGCGCAAGTGCGCGATTGCTCGCCCGCGTTTTCGCAAGCGGCGGCGGTCGTTACGGTCCATTCACCGTATTCGTGTTCGCACTTTTTGCACGCGGTAAAACCGAACACGCAAAGAGCGCAAATTAAGGTTGCGAATATAATCGCGGTTGGTTTTTTCTTCATTTTTTAAAAAGCTCCTTTGAGTTTTTTGTTTCTTTTAATCGATTACATATAAATGTTTTTTTAGGAGCGGCGCGTTAGTGCCGCTCCTGCTTTTGCGTAAGAAAAAGCAGATTTTTTAAAAATTTTTTCGAGCAATCTGTGCCGCGCCGCGATCGAAAGGTCATCGGAGTGTTTAATCCAAAATGAATTCTAAAACGCGTTCCACAGCGTAATGATTATATCATAAACGTTTAATAAAATCAATACTTTTAAGCAAATTTAATTAAATTTTTTTTGTTTTTTCGGCATTGCGATTTTTTTACGCTGTATATTCGCGACAAAGCTCGGTCGCTAGCGCGGAGATTTGTTCTTTACTTTCCGCCGATAACGCCGAAATTATACGAACTCCGTTTTCGGCAAAAGTTAAATTCTTGCTTTTTTCGAACATTCCGCGCATAACCTTAGCGGCGAGCGGTGCCCACGATCCGTTTTCGATAAAAGCGACGGTGCGATTTGAATAATTGCGCTCGGTAAGATGATTTATGAATTCGCGCATTGCGGGAAAAATATCCGCGTTATACGTAGTGGTAGCCAAAACGAGCTTGGAATATTTAAACGCTTCCGCCGTGGCAAAAGACATATCCGAACGCGCAAGATCTATCGCCTCGACGTTAGGACATCCCGTCTCGATCAGTTTTTCTTTAAGCATTTCCGCCGCGCTTTCGGTGTTGCCGTAAACCGAAGTATAAGCTATGAGCACGCCGTCGACTTCGGCTTCGTAAGAGGACCAAACGTCATAAAGTCTTAAATATTTAGCGAGATTTCCGCTCAAAACAGGACCGTGCAACGGACAAATGGTTTTTATATCGAGCGTAGCGACTTTTTTAAGCGCGCTTTGAACTTGCGCTCCGTATTTGCCTACTATTCCTATATAATATCTGCGAGCCTCGTCTTCCCACGGCTCGGCTATATCGTTTGCGCCGAATTTGCCGAATGCGTCGGCGGAAAAAAGCACTTTTTCTGTCGATTCGTATGTTAAAATAACCTCGGGCCAATGAACCATCGGAGCTGTCACGAAGTTTAAAACGTGCTTTCCTAAGTTAAGAGAATCGCTCTCTTTCACGACGACTCCGTTTTTCAAAAAATCTTCGCCCGCTTCGCCGAAAAAGTTTTTCATCATCGTGAAAGCTTTGTCACTAGCAACGATTTTAGTTTCGGGATAAACCTTTTTAAAATTGAACACGTTCGCCGAATGGTCGGGTTCCATATGCTGAACCACCAAATAATCGGGCATCCTGCCGTTTAACGCCTTTTGCACGTTATCTAACCATTCGTGAGTAAAATGCGCGTCTACGGTATCCATAACCGCGATTTTTTCGTCTAAAATAACGTATGAATTATACGCCATACCGCTTAAAACTACGTATTGCCCTTCGAAAAGGTCTACGTCGTGGTCGTTTACGCCTACGTATATTATGCTGTCGCTGATTTTCATTTTATTCTATTCTCCTGTTTTCTGTTCGCTTGAGTTAATCTTTTGCTTAATAATAATGATTATCATTATTGATAGTATAAATTATTTTTTATAATCTGTCAAGCGTTTTTTTGCAGGTTTTGATTTTTTATCGAATATCGGCGATGGGGAGAGTTATTTTAATTTTAAAAACGGAATTTTCGCCGAAAGCGCATACGCTTCCGCCGTAAAGTTCTACCGCCGCTTTCGCAACCGAAAGCCCTATTCCGTTGCCGCTAAGCCCGCTCGCCCGCGCGGTCTCACTGCGATAAAACCGCTCGAAATAGGCGTTTAAATTGCCCTCTTTTATGCCGTCGGCGTCGTTTTTAAGCTCGATTATTGCGTTTTTGCCCTGCTTGAAGGCATTTAACTCGACGTAACTTTTCGCGTATTTTGCAGCGTTTTCGAGAGTAGAGGAAATAGCCGTGCGAACAAGCGCTTCGTCTGCGCAAATAAAAAGTTCGTCGCCGATATTGCAACTAAAATTCCTTTCGCCCTCTTGAATCGGAGTTTTAAAGCTTTCGGATAAATCAAAAAGCGCCTCGGTGAGCGAAAACTTAACGCTTTCGGGGCGATTACCGACTTCGTCGATTTTGGCAAGCAAAGTCAAGTTTTTGACCATAGCGGTCATTCGCTCGATTTGCTTAGATATATTTTGCGTTTCTTGCGTTTGCCCTAAACTTAGCTCGGTAAGTTCGTTATTTGCGGAAATTATGGTGAGCGGAGTTTTCAGCTCGTGCCCCGCGTCCGTTATGAACCGCTTTTGCTTTTCGTAACTTTCGGCTATCGGTTTAACCGCCGCGCCCGAAAATATAAGACACAAAACAAACACCGCAATAAGACCTATCGCCGAAATTATAAGACTTGCATATAAAAAACTTCTTGCCGTTTCTAACTGTCTGGAACAGTCCATAAACAAAACGAAGTTGCCGCTTTCCGCCACCAAATAGCGATAATTGCCGTCGTAGCCGCGCTCGTTACCCCGACTTATCGCGTTTTCAGCCATAGATTTTGCGTCTTCTTTAGATATGGCGGCGATGTTGTTAACGTCTATCATAACTATTTTAGAGCCTAAAAATCTAACCGTAAAATACCGCGTTTCGTAAGGAGTTTCTTCGTTCATGCCGTTAAAAGATTTTTTATCGACTTTTTCAAAGCGGTCGGTTTCCGGTAAATCGCCGCTCGGCTCGCCGCCGATAAAGGGCTTCGGAAAAACTCCGTCGTTTTTTTGCAGAACGTTTAAAACGCCGTCGGCATAGTCGGATATTTTGGCAAAATTCACAACGTTAACCGCCAGCATTATAACCGCAAGCACGCAAAAAACCGAGAGCATCGCGACTAAAATAAATTTTCGTTTAAGCTTTTTTAGCATTTTTTACCTCCGCGCTTTAAGTATTTTTTACTTTTTGAGCCGTATCGCTTTTCGAGATTTATCGCTTTTTAAGTCGCATTATTTTTCCGACTCTAAGCGATAACCGACTCCGCGCGAGGCGGCGATTACGCTATCCGCGCCGATTTGCCGCATTTTTTTGCGCAAAGCGGATATAAAAACCCAAACAACGTTGATTTCGCAATCGGATTCCAGCGCCCAAACGCTTTCGAATATGCGCTCGGTAGACAGCAAAATGCCGTGGTTTTTTATAAGATACTCCATCAGCCTGTACTCTTTATTTGTGAGTCGAACCGAACTTTTAGCTCGCATTTCGAAACTTTCGGGCACCAAAGTAAGGTTTCCGAAGCTGTAAAAAGACAGTTCATCGTTTCTTCTGCGCGTTAAGGCTCGAATTCGAGCCAAAAGTTCCTTTACCACAAAGGGCTTTGTAAGATAATCGTCCGCCCCCGAATCGAGCCCCAAAACCTTATCGTCCGTTTCGGATTTCGCGGTCAGTATGAGGACCGGAACGCCGTTACCTTCGGCGCGCAATTTTTTAACGACCGAAATGCCGTCGAGCTTAGGCATCATTACGTCTAAAATAATTCCGTCGTAAATCGTGCTTTTTGCGTAAAACAGCGCGCTTTCGCCGTCGTAAACCGCGTCTACCGCGTAACCGCCCAGCTCTAATATTTTTTTTAACGCCTCGGATAAATCTTTTTCGTCCTCGGCAAGCAAAAGTCTCATTTTAATCACCTCTCGCTAATAAAATAGCTTGCAAACATAAATTTTAATTAAAAAACCGCCGCTCCCATATAAAAATCACAGAAGCGGCGTTAGATATTCGATTATTTTTTATCGACCGAAATATAGAGTTCTTTAAGCTGTTTATCCTCGACCGGCGCGGGTGCGTCGCTCATAAGGCACGAAGCCGTTTGAACCTTGGGGAAGGCTATTACGTCGCGAATGGATTCGTCTTTGGTGATGAGCATCGTGAGTCTGTCTAAGCCGAAAGCAAGTCCGCCGTGCGGAGGAGCGCCGTAGTTGAACGCGTCTACGAAAAAGCCGAACTTCTTTTGAATTTCTTCGTCGGAAAAGCCCAAAATGTTGAACATCTTTTTCTGAATATCGCGCGAGTGAATTCTTATGGAACCGCCGCCCGCTTCTTGTCCGTTAATAACCAAGTCGTAAGCCTTGGCGCGCGCTTTGCCCGGCTCGGTTTTGACTATATCCAAGTCCTCGTTCATGGGCGCCGTAAACGGATGGTGAACCGCCATGTAGCGATTTTCTTCTTCGGACCATTCGAACATCGGGAATTCGGTTATCCATAAAATATCGTAAACGTTTTTGTCGATAAGACCGAACTTTTCGGCAAGCATAAGTCTTACGCCGCCCAACGTGTTGAATACTACGTAATCTTTATCGGCGGCAATAAACAGCGTGTCGCCCTCGCTAAAGTCTAAACGAGCCTTGATATCTTCTATGTTTTGCTCGGTTAAGAATTTCGCAAACGAACTTTTTATCTCTCCTCCTTTCTGCCAAGTCATCCAGCAAAGCCCTTTTGCTCCGAGGGTTTTTGCGTACTCGACGGTCGCGTCGAGCTCTTTTCTCGAAAGTTTATCGGCAAGCCCTTTGGCGTTTATCGCGCGAACGCTGCCGCGAATAGGTCCTATTTTTATGGCGAGCGCGTCGGAGAATACTTTAAACTCGGTATCTTTAAAAATATCCGAAATATTCTGAATTTTAAAGCCGAAACGAGTATCGGGCTTATCGGAGCCGTAGTTTTCCATCGCCTCGCGATAAGTCATTTGTCTGAAATGCCCGTCGCCTAAATCTAAGCCCGCGGCGTTCTTGAATATGTTTTTAATAAGCCCTTCTATGGGATACATCACGTCCTCGACGGTTTCTACGAAGCTCATCTCGACGTCGATTTGAGTAAATTCGGGCTGACGGTTTGCGCGAAGGTCTTCGTCGCGGAAGCATTTGGTTATTTGATAATATCTGTCTATTCCCGAAATCATCAAAAGTTGTTTATACAGCTGCGGCGACTGCGGCAACGCGTAAAAACACCCTTCGTGTACGCGGGAAGGAACTAAATAGTCGCGCGCGCCCTCGGGAGTAGATCTGCCGAGCATAGGCGTTTCGACTTCGATAAATCCGTTATCGTCGAAAAATCTTCTTGCCGCCTTGGTTATCTCGTTACGAACGAAAAGATTTTTTTGAAGAGCGGGACGGCGAAGGTCTAGATAGCGATATTTAAGCCTTAACGTTTCGTTAACGTTGGTATCGTCGGTTATCTCGAAAGGAGTAGTATCCGCCTCGGAAAGAATTTTTAATTCACTAACCAAAATTTCCACGTCGCCGGTGGGAATTTTGTCGGTTTTAGAAGAGCGTTCGCGCACGACGCCCTTTGCCGCGAGAACGTATTCCGAACGCAAGGTTTCGGCTTTTTCGAACACGGATTTTTCGCAAGTTTCGTCGAAAACTATTTGCACTATTCCGCTTCTATCGCGAAGGTCTACGAATATGAGGCTGCCAAGACTCCTTCTTTTTTGCACCCAGCCGCAAACCGTAACGGTTTTTCCGCAATCGCCGACGCGAAAAACGCCGCAGTAATCGGTTCGCCTGAGCTCGTTCATAAATTCAGACATTTTTATAACTCCTGTCTATCGCTTGTTATTTGTAATTTTTCCGTTATAAGTCGATGTAAGTCGAAAGAATCGAGCTTTATCGACTACATATAATTATATAAAAAAACGCAAAAAAGTAAAGCGTTTTTACAGCTTTAGCAAAAAACCTCGAAAAAGCCTTTAGCTATTTTTAAAAACGTTGACTTTACGTTTTAAATGAAGTATAATATCAAAGCATAAAAAATAACGAAAACGAGGGATTATATGAAAATTTCTACGGAAATCGGTTCCGCCTCTAAAATAGTCGGCGAAGAAAAAGCAGTAGAACTTATCGCAAAAGCGGGCTTTGACGCTTGGGATTTTTCTATGTGCGAAATGGCGCGCTACGACTGGAATAAAAAAGAAATTATTAAAAACGGACATCCCCTTCAATCGAGCAATTACGTCGCGTTTGCCAAAAAATTGAAACAAATAGGCTCGGATAACGGCATCGTTTGCAATCAGTCGCACGCACCCTTCCCCTCTTATCTAAAAGAAGTGCGCGATTATTTAAAGCGCGCGATAGAATGTTCGGCAATAGCCGGAGCAAAAATTTGCGTGATTCACCCTTGCAACGACTTATCCGCGCAAGAAAATGCCGAATTTTATCAAACGCTTTTACCGTTTGCCAAAGATCACAGCATTAAAATCGCCACCGAAAACATGTGGAATTGGGATTACGGAAAGACGGATGTCGCTTTACCCGCCGCTTGCTCTCATCACGACGACTTTTTGGCGCATATAAACGCCGTGAACGACGATTCGTTCGTCGCCTGCCTCGATATCGGTCACGCCGAAATGCGCGGGCTTAACACTTCCGCTGAGCAATCGATTTTAACTTTAGGCAACAGCCTTCAAGCGCTTCATATTCACGATAACGATAAACATTACGATTCGCATCAAATTCCCTTTTCGATGAATATCGATTTCGAAAAGGTGGTTCGCGCACTTAAAAAAATAGGTTATAACGGCTATTTCACCTTAGAAGCCGATGCCTATTTATCTTCTTGCGGCTATACGCCCGAAAACGTTTTCGAGGGAATTAAAAATTTAGCCGCTTCGGCAAAAAAATTAGCCGATATGTTCGAGCAAGCTTAGCCATTGAAGAGCCGAACCAATTAAGCCTTAAACGTGTCTTTTTTGCCTTTTTCGGCAAATCTTTGCTTGTAGTATTTATATACAACTGCGCAAACCTTTGCCAAAATATTCTAAAAAATACACGCTTAAGGTGCTACGCATTTTAACAAAAGCAAAATTTAGAAAAATCAAGGCAAGCGAGCGCAGTCATACGAGCGTATTACAAGCGAGTTTAACGATGATTTTTCAAATTTGGCTTTGTTAAAACTTGATTAGGTTCGATTCTTCAATGGCTAAAATAGCACAAAAAAACGTTTTACGTTTAAAAATCGTTGCAAAAATTTTCTGCGTTTGATATAATAATACCGTTATGCGGGTGTGGCGGAATTGGCAGACGCGTTAGATTCAGGTTCTAATGGTAGCAATGCCGTGCAGGTTCAAGTCCTGTCACCCGCACCAAGTCTTAATAGCTTGAACTTTTTTACCGTTGGTAAGAAGTTTGGGCTATTTTGTTTTATAGACGAATTTGATAATTTTAATCCTTAAAGAGAAAAGG
>CAYVKZ010000056.1:0-8126 GCA_964452295.1 uncultured Acidiphilium sp. | reverse complement strand
ACGGCTTGAAGAAAGCGCGTAAAGCTCCGCAATTCAGCAAGAGATAATTTGCGAGCTTGTTCTCGACTATTCATCTTAAAAAGCCGTCTTTTATGCTTGGCGGCTGCAAAAAATCAAAAAAGAACGCCGTCGGTTGTTTGCCGTCGGCGTTTTTACTTTAAATCGGAGCATAATATATAATAAGCAATCTACAAATACGTAACGCGAAAACGCAATATAAGGCAACGCAAAAAGGAGACCGATTTTGAAAAACAAAAAACGTTTTAAATTATTATTCGGCAGATTTGCCATAGTTTCGCTACTTATTATAGCGCAAGTAGTTTTAACCGTTCTGATTTTTTTAAATCTCGGAAAAGGCGAATACATTTTAAATTTAAGCGCGCTGTTTGTAATAGTGGAAATCGTAGAGGTTTTGTTTATCGTAAACCGCTACGAGCCTGCAGCATACAAGCTTCCGTGGTTGCTTGCCATACTTCTATTGCCCGTTATGGGTATAGTTATTTATTTGCTGTTCGGCTCGCCCAAAATATCATATAAAATTAAACGGCGATTTAAGCGCGCGCGCAAAGAATACGGTTTATTTTTGCCAAAAAACTCGCCCGAGGCTTTAGAAAAAAAAGATTTAGACGGTGCAAATTTATCTCGCTACGTGTACAATCAAACTCAAATTCCCGTCTTTTACGACGAAAAATGCGAATATTATCCCTCGGGCGAGCAATTTTTTACCGCGCTCAAAACCGAGCTTAAAACCGCGGAAAAATATATTCTTATGGAATATTTTATCATCGGCGACGGAAAAATGTGGGATGAAATTCACGAAATTTTGCTTAGCAAAGTAAAAAGCGGCGTGCGCGTGTGCCTTTTATACGACGACGTAGGCTCTATCGGCAAAATTCACAGGCGGTTCGACGCGCGCCTTAGAAACGAGGGCATAGAATGTTATAAATTCAATCCTTTCGTTCCCGTGCTTTCGGGCTTTTTAAACAATCGCGACCACCGAAAAATCACCGTTGTCGACGGCAAAGTCGCCTTTACCGGCGGAATCAATCTTGCCGACGAGTATATAAATTTGCAAAAGCCTTTCGGCGTTTGGAAGGACAGCGCGGTCAAAATCGAGGGCGAGTCGGTCAACGCGTTTATAATGATTTTTATCGAACTATTCAGCCTATATGCCAAAAAACCGCTCGACCCCGCGGATTTTATACTAAAAAACGACGAATTAAGCAAAGAGCGCGAGCTTAAGCAACTCGAAGAAAAGCGATTCGAAAACATCGATGAGTATTTCGACAATGCCGAAAGAGCACTCGCCAGAGGCGAAAAAGACTTCGAGCGGCTAGACGCTCAAACAAAAATCAACCCGCCCGAAGAAAAAAAAGAGGGTTCGACCGTGGCTATTCAGCCGTTTTGCGACGGACCTCGCCCCTTCCACCCGGACGTCATCGCTCAAAATATTTACACCGACGTTATATATTCCGCAAAAAAGTATCTTTATATCACCACTCCGTATATAATAATCGATTATTCTTTGTGCGAAGCGATAAGGCTGGCGGCGGAACGAGGAGTCGACGTGCGCATTTTTACTCCGCATATTCCGGACAAAAAAAGCGTTTTTATAATGACGCGCTCGCACTACGAGCCACTAATTAAGGGCGGCGTTAAAATTTATGAATACGGCAAAGGCTTTATGCATGCCAAAAACGTCGTTTGCGACGACCGAATCGCAATAGTCGGAACGGTCAATTTAGATTACAGAAGCTTCGTTCACCACTACGAATGTGGCGCGATTTTTTACGGCGACCGAAATTCCGAAGTGATAAAAAGCGTGAAAAACGATTTTTTGGCTCAAATAGAAGATTGCGGAATCTTGCAAACCGAAAAAAGCGCGCGACTTAACGTTTTTCAGCGGCTTGTAAAAGTAGTAATCGAGCTAATCGCCCCGATGCTTTAACGGTGATTTGTGTTAAATTCGTTTACAAAAAGATAAAAAATTAAAAATTTGCCTAAAAATCATATACAAACTTAAATATTTATGCTATAATATAGTAGCAAAAGAGCAATAATGTTTTTTTTGACGCAAAAGGGAGGTGTCATTATGGCTTACAAAATTAAAGACGACTGCATTTCTTGCGGAGCTTGTGCGGATAACTGCCCCGTAGGCGCGATCAGCGAAGGTGCCGAGCATTATGAAATTAATGCCGATACGTGCATTTCTTGCGGCGCTTGCGCGTCGGTTTGCCCCGTAGGCGCGCCCGAAGAAGAATAATTCAGGTGTAAAAACTAAAGCCGAGGGCGTTTTTCCGCGTCCGCGGCTTTTTGTTTTTAAGACAGGAATAAGCGCACGATTCTCCGCATATATTACGATTAGCGGAGGAATAAAAATGGATATAATTAAAAATTCCGTTAAGCAAACGGAAGTCATAAAAAAACAAGCGGCATCGGGCTTTAAAACCGATTTAAGTTTAGACGAAAGCCTGGTTAAACGCATAATTGCGGCTGATGTTAAAGTTAGGCACGGCGGCGTTTTAAAAACGAGCGGCGGTATAACCGTGTCGGCGTTAGCGCAAATTTGCGTGCTCTACGAGGGTGAAGGCGGGCAAGACGTTTACGAAAGCGGCGTGGATTTTTCGATCGAGATTCCGTTCGACGGCGAATATCTGCGCGAACCTTTGGTTTCGCTGTCTTCGGGCGAGGTAAAAATCGCTATGGGCGCGGGCGGCTATCATATAACCGCCGAAATTTTAGCCGAAGCCGAGTTTTTAGTGCTTAAAAACCTCGAATTCGTCGGAGACGTAGAGGGCGCTATTTGTAAAAAGACGAGTTTTTCGGCACTCGAATATAAGCTTTCTTGCGTTCAAGATTGCGAGCAAGAAGAACAAAAAAGTTTTCAATACGCTATCAAAAAGTTGCTTTGCGCCGACGAAGACGTGCGGGTTATAAACGTGCAATGCGGTCCGTCCGTCGTTATTTTCGACGCGGAAGTCGGCAGCGATTTTACATTTTTAACAGAAAACGGCGACCGAGTTCGCGAAAGCGTATGGTTTCCCGTTCGTTTCGAGCTAGAAGCCGAGGGCGTTACTCCTGAAATGATTGTAAGCGGCGCGGCGGTTTTGTGCGGCTCGGCTTATAAAATAGAATCGTCCGAGCAAGATAACTCGTCGCTAATGACTTTCGGTTATAATATCAGATTCTTTTGCGACGTGTTCGAACAAAACGACCGTGAGCGCGTCGAAGATTGTTTTTCTCTCGTCAGCGAGGCTCAAATCAGTCGCACGGACATTTCCTGCGAGGTCGGACGTGAGTTGATTTGTTTAAACGGCAAGTGCTTGGGCGAGGGCGTTTGCGAGCGCGACGGAATAATAAAAAACGTGCTTTCGTCTTGCGTTTACGGTTTGGAATTTTCCGTTTCTGCGGGCAAAGCTAGCTTTAGCGGAGTGGTTAAAGCAGTCGTTTTAACCGAAAATGCAGACGGCGTCGTTAAAAAAGCGGTGTGCGAATTGCCGTTTTCGCTAGATTTTTCTATCAGATATTCGAGTGTTTCGTCGGCTTTTGCGATCGCGAAAAGCACGAGCGTAAAAGAATTCGACGGCAAATGCGTTTTAGAAAGCGAGCTTTTATTTAACGCGGTCTGCTCGGACAAAAAAGACGAAGGAGTTGTCGAAACGGTAGTTTTCGGCGAAGAAAAACCCGCCGACGACTGCGCTATTAGCATGATTTTCGTTAAAAAGGGTGACGACGCTTGGGACGTATGCAAAAAAGCGGGAGTTTCCGAGCGGGTTTTAAAGCAACAAAATCCGTCTATAGAATTCCCCGCCGATAAAGACTCGGTCATTTCGGTTTATAAAAGAATAGAAATTTAATTTAAATATGGCTTAAAGTTACAACGATTTGCAGCTGAAAAAATCAAGCAAAAGTGCCGATAATCGACCTATAGCCGCACTTATTGATAAAAAACAGTTTGCGTAAGGAAAAAATCTTATGATAGTAAGCGAAAAAGCGAATGCAAAAATAAACTTAGCTTTAAAGGTCTGCGGAATTAGCGGCGCTTATCACGAGCTGGATAGCGCCATGGTTACCGTCGATTTATTCGATAGGCTTTTGGTGCGTTCGCGCAGAGATAAAAAGGTTACGCTAAAAACGCACGGGTTAAGTTTAAAGCAGTACGAAACATACGCTCCCGAAAATGACAACGCTTTTAAAGCGGCAAAATTGTATTGCGAAAAAACGGGGAGTTTCGGCGCGGATATAACGCTTTATAAAAATATTCCGCTATCTAGCGGAATGGGCGGCTCTTCTACGGACGCGGCTGCCGTTCTCCGCGCGATGGAGCGCATTTATAAAAAAGAGGCGGATTTAACCGCGCTTGCAAACGAACTCGGAAGCGATACGGCTTATTTATTAAAGGGCGGCGCGTGCAGAATTCGCGGTAGGGGCGAGATTATCGATTATTTTAATTTAAAAAACGAAATTTGGTTTTCCGTAGCGTTTGCGAGTCGCGGTGTAGATACCGGCGAATGTTTTAAAACTTTCGATAAGCTTTGCGGATTATCCGAAAATTCGATCGCGGAAGTCAAAAATTTAAATAGTAAAAGTGCCGATAATCGACCTATAGAGGCACTTATTGAAAGTTTAGAGCGCGGAGAGCCCGATTATTCGCTTATTTTTAACGACCTTTATCCCGCCGCGAAATCGCTGAACGAAGAGGTGGAATCCGTGCTGGAGGCGTACAAGTCGCTTTCGCCGAAAGCCGCGGCGATGACGGGTAGCGGCAGTGCGGTGTTCGCAATTTTCGATACGCGCGAGTTGTGCGATTGGGCTACCGACAAAATGAAAAAACTCGGGTTCAACGCGATGACGTTAAAAACCTCGATATAACAAAAAGATATCCGATTGATAAAAATAAAACCGTAGCAAAGAGCAATTTCTTCGCCACGGCTTTTTTTTGTTAAAAACGGTTATACGTAATAAGGATCGGGTTTGCCGAGTAAGTTAAATAAATCGATAATCCAGCCGACGCAAAAAAGACCGGCGGTGCATAAGTACAACAATCCCGTACCTATTTTGCCTTCGTAAAATTTATGAGCGCCGCAGAACCCTAAGAATAAGCAGAGCAGAAATGCCGTCCACTTGCTTTTTTTGGCGCCGCCGGATGCAAATCCTGCATTTGTGTTTGCGTTCGCGTTGGAGTTTTGAATATTTACTATTACGGGTTGTGCCGCGCTTTGCGCGGTAGCGCCGATTTGGTTTTGTGCGGCTCCGCAGTTTGGACAAAACGCTTGGTCGTTTTCGATTTTTGTTCCGCATTTGTTGCAAAAACTCATTTGTGCTATCTCCTCAAATTTTAAATTAAGCCGTTACTGCGTTTTTTTGCGTATGTTTGGCGAAAAAAACGAGTTGCTTTCGTTATTATTACACATTATATCAGAAGAATTCTTCTTTGTCAAGGAATTTAAGAAGAATTCTGCTAAAATGTGCGTATGATAGGCGATGTAATCAAAGAACTGAGAAAAGAGCGCAATTTATCGCAAGCCTCGCTCGGATTAAAAATAGGCGTTAGTCAAAAAGCTATCGACTATTGGGAGCGTGGAGTTAACGAGCCGAAAGCAAGTTATATAATAAAGCTTGCCGATTTTTTCGGCGTTTCCGCGGATTTTTTGCTAGGCAGAACTTTTTAATCGGTTTTACGAGCGATAAAACGTCGCGATATTTTTCGCGACGAAATATGAACAAATTCCATGGAGTTTTTTTATGAATTCGTTGACATCGATGCCAAGAAGATATATACTGTAAGAGAAAATTAAAAAGGAAGGCGTGTTATGGAAGAAAGTTTTTCGGTTATATTAAATAAAGGCGAAAAAATCATAGAATGTTTCAAGCCGAAAAAAATCAAGATGATTTTATCGGTTTTTTTAGGCGTGTCGTTAATCGTGTCGTTTATTGTCGGCATGTCGATGCTTGCGCGTTTTATTCCCGACGAACAAACTGGCGAGGTTATGCCTCTTTGGCTGTTTATTGCGTTGCTTGCGGCTTTGGGCGTTGTCCTGGCGTTGTCGCTTGTTTTAATTTCGGTTGCATATAATAAGCGCGTTTACTGCATTACCGATCAAAGGGTTATAATTCGTTGCGGAGTAATCGGCGTGGATTTTCGTTCGTTAGAGCTTAAGTCCATAGGCGCGGTTGACGTTAGCGTAGGTTTGCTCGATAAGATTTTACGCATGAATACCGGGACTATTAAATTCGGCAGTATGAGCGCGCCCATAAACGGCAACGTGATATACGCTTTTTCGCATATTGTTGATCCTTACGGAACTTACAAGCGCTTAAAAGAAATAATCGAAAGCATTTAAAATAACGAAAAAACAATGTTGTGAATTCTCATATTATATCATCTGACGATGATGTAATACTTCGTTCACATAATTGCGAAAATCGCTTATATTATAAAAAAAGGCACGGCGTGATACCGTGTCTTTTTATTTTAAAAAATGCGTAATAGCGCGCGATTTTTACATCGAGAAAAAAAGCGATTAGTCCGATACTCCGCCGTCGTTGATATACATAATTCCGAGGCACTCTTCGCCGCAATAGCTGGTAACGGTCGCGCCCGCGTAGGTACGATAAACGTTTTTAAAGCCGTAATTTTCTAAAACCTTAGCAACGCGCTCCACTTTATCGGGCGAGGCGGTGGTCGTTGTCACGAAAACTCTCTCCAAGTCGGGAGTATTAAAAGTCGCCAAAGTATCGCTGACGTATTTATCGATGCAAGCGTCGATGTTGCCGCGATATTTTTTTGCGGGAACGCAAAGACCGTCTTTTAAGAGTATTTGCACGCGCAGCTTTAAAAGGTTTGCTCCGAAAAGCTTAAGGGCGCTGCATCTGCCGCCTTTATATAAATAGTCAAGCCCTGTTAAAACGGAACTTACTTGCAATTTAGGCACGCGTTTTTTGCATTTTTCAAATATTTCAACGGCAGAAAATCCTTTTTCCGCAAGGTTAGAGGCATAAACTGCGATTAGCGCAATGCCTGTCGAAAGAGAGCGCGAATCTATAACGAAAACGTTTTCGAAATGCTTGGCGGCATCGCACGCGTTGGCATAGGCGGAGGAGATTTCGCTCGAAATCGAAACGTGTATTACTGCGTCGTGTTCGCGCAAAAGGTTAGAAAAGTGTTCTTCGAACTGAAATCTGTTAACCGCACTGGTTTTAGGCAGAGTATTTGTCGAGTTCACGTAAGAAACTATGTCTTTGGCGGTTATTTCGCCGTCCGGGCGGCAGTCTGAGCCGAGCGAAACCATAAACGGAACCACGTTGATTTTAAATTGCTTTGCTAATTCTTTGGTTAAATCAACCGAACTTTCAGCCGAAATTGCTATTTTCATATTGTTTATACCTCTTTTAATATATATATTGTAATGAATAGTGTTTTTCATTGTAGTGAATGGTGTTTTTTTCAATGGTCATCTCGGGCAAACGCTTTTTTTACCGTCATCCCGAGCAAGCGAAGCGCGTCGAACCCGTAGGGCGCGGCATAGCCGCGGGATCTCGTTGGAGTTATCCGTTTTTGCAAACTCGTCATCTTGAGCGAGCGTTAGCGAGTCGAAAGATCTCGCTCGGGGTTATCTGCCTTTAATCAAACAAGATTTTTGCGACGTGGGGTTAGTATATGCCGCTTTTAAAAAAATAGCAATAAAAAAAGCCCCTATTTTACTCCACTAAAAAAAACGCACGTACACAAAGTTTTTTGTTCGAGTAGAGCGCATTTTTATAATTTCTACTTATGGTAGAGTGCCGATAATCGACCTATAGGGGCACTTTTTGTTTTTTTATTTTTTTGGCGCGGAAAAGAACAGGAAATTTTAATGAAAAACGAAGGATATAAAACGTGGATTTTTGCCGCAAAAATCGTACGTTTGCGAAAAGAAAAAAGGAGGGTATAAAAGTCATTTATACCTGCCATAAAAAACTTTTATACATAAATTTTAAAAAACGGCTTCAAAACGCTTGACAAATATGGGGGGGGGGGGGGGAAAATAATTACAATGGTTTAATATTTCGATTTGCCAAAAAACCACTAAAAAAAAGCAGAATGTCTTGTAGACCTAACCGTCATCTTGAGCGAGCGTTAGCGA
>CAYVKZ010000055.1:0-8264 GCA_964452295.1 uncultured Acidiphilium sp. | reverse complement strand
AAAAAAAAAAAAAAAAAAAAAAAAAAAAAAAAAAAGGGGGGGGGGGGGGGGGGGGGGGGGTATGATAATGTGTATAACTATAGCTCGGTTACGCACGCGATGGGCTACCCGTTGGCGGGTCGGTTCTTCAATGGCTAAAAACAAACCGCGTGAGTATAATTCGGCAATTATTACAAGGAGAGAAACTTTATGAAAAAACCTTTTTTACTAAAGCTTTTTGCTACGGTTATGCTAATATGCTTATCGATGGCAATGCTTACCGCTTGTGAAGACGTAAACGTAGAAGTCACGTTTATAGTAGACGACGAAGTTTACGCGGTAGTCAATTTACAAGACGGCGACACGGTGGAAATGCCCGAGGATCCTACAAAAGACGGCTTCGTTTTTGACGGTTGGTATTTAGATAAAGACATCTGGAAAAAACCGTTTATCGGTAAGGTAGAAGATACTACCCTTGTAAAACTAGACGTCTATGCTAAATGGGTCGCGGGCGAATCGCAATGCAATCACATGTGGTCGCAATGGACAGTCGGCGTTGAACCAACTTGCTCGACAGAGGGCAAGCAAGGTCGTTATTGCTTAAAATGTAGCAAAACCGAGGTTGAAGATATCGAAAAGCTAGCTCACACCGAAGAAGTTATTCCCGCAGTAGAAGCTACTTGCTACAAAGAGGGCTCTACCGAAGGCAAAAAGTGCTCCGTCTGCAATGAAGTTTTAATCGCTCCACAAACCGTTGCAAAAACCGAACATAACTACGTAAACGGAGTTTGCTCGAACGAAGGTTGCAATGCGAAAGACCCGAATTACGTTGAACCCGTAAAATACAGCGAAGGCTTAGAATTTACTTTAAGCAACGACGGTTTAAGCTATTCCGTAACCGGCATAGGCACTTGCACCGATACGGATGTTATTATTCCCACTATTCATAACGAAAAACCTGTTACAAGAATTGGAGAACATGCATTTTACGACTGCTCCCAACTCACAAGTGTTATTATTCCCGACAGCGTTACTTCTATCGGTGAATTGGCGTTCAGTGATTGTAGCGGACTCGAAAGTATAACTGTAGCGGAAGGCAACACAAAATATCATAGTAAAACCAATTGTTTAATAGAAACCGAAAGCAAAAGACTAATTGCAGGTTGCAAGAATAGCATAATTCCTAATGATGGTAGCGTTACTTATATTGTTATATCTGCGTTCGAGGGTTGTAGTGGATTAACAAGTATTAATATCCCGAATGGCGTTACAACTATTGGACAAAACGCATTTAATAGGTATACTAATTTGGTAAGTCTTACAATATCGAATAGTGTTATCGACATTCACAATATTGGTGCTTTTAGCAATTGTTCAAGTTTAGTAAGCATAACTGTAGCTGAAGACAATACAAAATATCACAGTGAAAACAATTGTATAATAGAAACCGCAAGTAAAACATTAATTGTAGGTTGTAAAAGCAGTATAATACCCGATAATGGCTCTGTCACTTCTATCGGTTATGACGCGTTTTCTCATTGTAGTGGTTTAACTAATGTAATAATTCCAAATAGCGTTACATCTATTAAACAATACGCGTTTTATGGATGCAATGGTTTAATAAGCATAACTATTCCCGACAGCGTTACTTCTATTGGTAATTATGCGTTCGATTATTGCGATAATTTACAATATAACGAATACGATAACGGTTTATATTTAGGTAACGAAAATAATCCCTATTATGCATTAATAAAAGCAAAAGACGAATCTATTACTTCTTGTAAAATAAACGATAAAACTAACGTTATAGCCGGTTCTGCGTTCGAAGATTGTTGTTGGTTAACAAGCATTACTACTCCGGACAGCGTTACTTCTATTTGTTATTGTGCATTTTTTGGTTGTATTAGCTTAACAAGCATAATTATTCCAAATAGCGTTACTTCTATCGATAGGTTAGCGTTTTGGGGGTGCGATAATTTAATCGAAATCAACTTTAACGGAACGAAAGAACAATGGCGTGCTATTAAAAAAGGTAGTAGTTGGAATCGAAGCGTGCCCGTGGAAAAAGTTAATTGCACCGACGGCGAAGTCGAGTTGTAAAAAGTCGATAATTTGATAGTAGGATAGCAAAAAAGCTCGCTTTCGCGGGCTTTTTTGTGTTGGAAAAACTCAGACGAGATTCTTCGACTGTGATCAGAAGGAAAGCCTTAGTTCGCTCACTTGCGCTAAAAATAAAAAACGCCCCTAAAAATATTCTACAAAGTCTAAGTGAAATTGAGGTGAAATCTTTACAAAGGTAAAGATTTTATTGACATGCAAATCGTTTTGTTATATAATGCTTTACGCAAAAACAAAAAGGAGAATTTAGCGAAAAATGTCTGACTCTCAAATGGCGCTTAAACGCCTGAATTTCCGCATCAGCTACGAAAAGCTATGGAATTTGTTAGAAAAATTAAAACTCAAAAAAAAGGATTTGCAAGAACGAACAAAACTTAGCTCGGCAGTTATCGCCAAGCTCGGTAAAAATCAATCGGTGCAAATAAGCACTCTTGCAAAAATTTGCCACGCGCTAGGATGCGAATTTTCGGATATAGTCGACTTTAAAAAGCTGTAATATACGCCTTTAAGAACGGAGATTTATTTACTTTTTATGTTTAATCAAAACTTTGAAGAAATTCGCGCAGTAAACGGCGCAACGTTCACCGCAATGCTAAAAGGCGGCGCGGAACGCCTTAACGAAAATCGCAAACAAGTAAACGACCTCAACGTATTCCCTATCCCCGACGGCGACACCGGCGATAATATGCTTATGACCTTCGGCTCGGGCTATAAAGCCGCCGAAAACGCCGAGCAAAGCCTTAAAGACGTGTGCTTAGCCGCAAAACGCGGTATGCTTTTGGGCGCACGAGGCAATTCGGGCGTTATTCTTTCACGTATTTTCGCGGGAATAACCGGCGAACTCTGCGATAAAAACGAAGCTTTGGCGGGCGATTTTAAAAACGCGATTAACGCGGGTGTAAAAGAAGCCTACGGAGCCGTCTCGAACCCGGTCGAAGGCACGATTTTAACCGTTTATAAAGACGCGGCGCTTTACGCCGAGCAAAAACTTCCACCCGACGGCGGCGTTTTGCAATACTTAAATCTTTTTACCGAAGAAATGCAACGGTCGCTGGATCGCACTCCCGAACTTTTACCCGTACTTGCCGAAGCGGGCGTTGTCGATAGCGGCGGCGCAGGGCTTACTCATATTTTTTTAGGCATGCGCGACGCGCTTTTATTCGGCGACGACATCGCCGCGACCGACGTAAGCAACGACAAATCAAACGCAAACGGCAATCGCAAAAACGTCGACGACGATTATTCGCATAACGAATTGTCCGCGCGCCGAGATTTAAATCGCTCTACCCCCGACCTTTCGCTTTTTAACGAGAACAGCGAACTTAAATTCGGCTATTGCACAGAGTTTTTGCTAAGGCTTCAGCACAGCAAAACGGACGTTGAAAACTTCGACGTTAGCGTTATTACCGACTTTTTAAAAACCATAGGCGATTCGATAGTGGCTTTTAAAGACGGAAGCATCGTAAAGGCGCACGTTCATACCAAAACGCCGGGCGAAGTTTTAAACTTTTGCCAAAAATACGGCGAATTTTTAACCTTAAAAATCGAAAACATGACGCTTCAAAACGACGAGGCGATAGCCCGCGGCGATAACGCCCAAGCAAGTCTTGCCGAAAAACAAGCCACTACGCCCGCTCCTTCGGTCAGCTCCGAACAAAAACGCCGCAAAAAGAACGCTATAGTTGCCGTTGCCTCGGGCGAGGGGCTGAAAAATACCTTTCTGTCTTTAGGCGTAGACGAAGTTATCGACGGAGGACAAAGCATGAATCCCTCCGCGCAGGATTTTATAAACGCTTTCGAACAAGTAAACGCCAATCGGATTTTAGTGTTCCCGAACAATAAAAACGTAATTTTGGCGGCAAAACAGGCAAGTGAATTATACCCGAGCATCGAAGTAGTCGTTATCGAAACGCGCACTTTAGGCGAAGGTTACGCCGCAATTTCGATGCTCGACGCCGAAGCCCCCACCGCCGAAATAATCGAATCCGCGCGCGAAAACGTCGAAAGCGTAAAAACGTTGTTGGTTTCTAAAGCCAATAAAAACACCGAGCTTGGCGGCGTAAAAGTTTGCGCGGGCGATTATATAGCTTTTATCGGCGACGAAATTTTATCCGACGAAAAAACGCCCGAAGCCGCTCTGTTTTCCGCATTAAACAAATTAGACCTTTCGGATTTCGGTATTATGCTGCTGTTCTCGGGCGACGAAGCAAACGCAAACGACGCAGACTCTTTATGCAAGCAAATACGCCAAAAGTTTAACCGCTTAGAGCTTTTGTTTAACGAAGGCGGACAACGCGTTTACGACTACTTGGCAGTTTTGGAATAATTCGCCTAAAAAACAGCAAAAAACAACAAAATAATACAAAAAGTCCCGCTATAGGTCGATTATCGACACTTTCGGGCAAAAAAACAAATATTATAAGGAGAGTTGAAATGTTAAAAATTTTTGTTGATTCGGATATGGACTTCACCCCCGCTCTTGCAGAAAAATACGGCTTCGGGCTGATAAGCATGCCCTACTGCATAGACGGCAAAACCATATACCCGTACGAGGACCAGAGCGACGTAGACCTACACGAATTTTACAACGGACTGCGCGGTGGCATACTTCCCACCACGGGCGGCATTTCAAGCGAGAAATATAAACTTTACTTCCGCCCCGAATTCGAAAAAGGCAACGACGTGTTATACGTACATTTTTCGGAAAGCATGACTTGCACTTTTACCGCAATGCGCGAGGCAATCGACGAGCTTAAAAGAGAATTTCCCGATAGAAAATTTTACGAAATAGACACCAAAGGCATAACCATAATAAGCTATAACATCGCTTGCGAGATAGGCGATATGTATCTGGCGGGCAAAACGATAGATGAAATGCTCGAATGGGCAAACGTCGAAGTGAACAAGTTTTCGCAATACTTTTTCGCCGACGACCTCAAATTTTTCCGCAAAAGCGGCAGAGTAAGCGGCGTTTCCGCCGTAATGGGCACGATGCTCGGTATTCGCCCCATAATTTATATGAGCGAAGACGGCAAAATGGTAAGCATAGGCAAAGAGCGCGGCAGACAAAAAGCAATGGGCCGCTTGCTTGCCTACGTCGACGAACTGGGCGAGGACGTTGAAAAACACCGCGTTATAATCGGGCACACCGATTCGCCCGAACTCGCCGCGGAACTCGAAAACGCAATTAAACAAAAATTCCCGTCGGTTGAAACGGTCACTCTGTGCACGAACCCCACGGCGGGCAGCCATTGCGGTCCGAACGGCGCGGGAATTTGCTTCCATTCAAAAAACAGATAATCGACGCTCGGCTAACCATTGAAGAGCCGCACCGATAAAGCTTTAAACTCGTTTTTTAGGCGCCATGCATTTTATCGGTTCGATTCTTCAACGGTTAAATCGAAACAGTCACGAATAAACGCTAACCGTAACTAATATGATTGAAATAGTTAAAGTAAGAACAAAAAAACAACAGCGCGAGTTTTTGCAATTTCCGCTAAGGCTTTACAAAGACAATCCCTTTTTCGCCCCCCCGCTTTACGGCGACGAAAAGAAAATGTTTAAACGCAATTTCGTTTATAACGACACTTGCGAAACCGAATTTTTTTTGGCAGTAGACGACGGCAAAACCGTAGGACGAATTTCGGCTATTTTGCAAAAAGCTTCTAACGAAAAACGCGGCGAAAAGCGCGTGCGCTTTACCAGATTCGACTGCATAAACGACCAAAACGTAGCAAACCTTTTGTTTGAAGCCGTAGAGGACTTTGCCAAAGAAAAAGGAATGACCGAGGTTTGCGGACCTTTAGGCTTTTCCGACCTCGAGCGCGAGGGACTTTTGGTCGAAGGGTTCGATAAGCTTTCGACCTTCGAAGAACAATACAACGCCGAATATTACGGCGGCTTGGTTGAAAACTGCGGATATAAAAAAGAGGTCGATTGGACCGAAAGCATGCTTTTTTGCCCCGACGAGGGTTACGAATCTCTGCAAAAAACCGCCGACTACGTTATGAAACGCTATAATCTGCACGTGGGCGAGGCTAAAAACGTAAAGGATTTTTTAAATAAATACTCCGACGGATTTTTCAAGCTTTTAGATATAGCCTACGACGGACTTTACGGCACCGTCCCCTTCACCGACGACATGAAAAAAATAACGATAAGCAACTTCAAACTTATCGTCGACCTTAAACACGTCGTGGTGATTTTAAACGAAAACGACGAAATAGTGTGCCTCGGGATTTGCTTCCCCTCTCTTGCGAAAGCGGTTCAAAAATCGGGAGGCAGACTCACTCCGCCCGCGATTTTGCGCATTTTAAAGGCAATTAAACATCCCGAAATAATCGATTTAGGACTAATCGCCGTTCACCCCGACTATTTAAATCGCGGCATAAACGCAGTCGTCACGGCGGCTCTTATGAAAATGCTTTCTAGCGGCGAAGTTAAATACGCCGAGACCAATTTAAACCTCGAATACAACCACGCTGTTATAAACCAATGGAAACGTTTTAAAACGGTTCAACATAAGCGCAGACGCGCATACGTTAAATCGCTACTTTCCGAAAACGAATAAGAAGGTAAAATATGATTAAAATCGCAATGGACTGCTTGGGCGGCGACAAAAGCCCCGATGCAAATATCGAAGGCTCGTTAAACGCCATGCAAAAGCGCGACGACCTTTTCGTGACTTTTTTCGGCGACGAAAACGTTATCAATTTAAAAATTAACGAAATAATCGAAAAAAATCAAGCTTTAAAAAGCCGTAAGGACGCGCTTTCAAACAGAATCGAAATAATTCACGCTCCCGAAGAAATAACCGGCGACGACCACCCTATCAACGCGGTCAGGCTTAAAAAGAATTCGTCGATGATTTGCGCGATAAAGGCTCTGCGCGAAAACGACGATATATCCGCGCTTATCTCCAGCGGTGCAAGCGGCACTTTGGTCGGAGCTTCGATATTGAGAATCGGCAGACTTAAAGGAGTTCGTCGCCCCGCATTTTGCCCTATCCTGCCCACGATGAACGGCAAAATCGTGGCTATTTGCGATAGCGGCGCCAATACGGACGTTACTCCCGAACAAATTCACCAATACGCGGTTATGGCAAGCGCATATCTTTCTTGCGTTTTCGGCGTAGAAAATCCGAAAGTCGCGCTTTTAAACGTAGGCGTAGAGGAAGAAAAAGGCGACGACTTGCACAGAGCCGCTTACGCCCTGCTTAAAAACGACGACTCTCTGAATTTTTTAGGCAATATGGAAAGCCGCGACCTTTTATCCGGTAAATACGACTTAATCGCTTGCGACGCTTTTTCGGGTAACGTTTTAATAAAAAGCACCGAGGGCGCGTGTCTGGAAATGCTTAAACGCCTTAAAAAAGACTTGTTCTCTTCGCTCCGCAACAAAATCGGCGCGCTCTTCCTTAAAAAAACGCTTATGGAAGAAAAAGAGTTTATGGATTACAGAAATTACGGCGGCAGCGTGCTTTTGGGTTTGGAAAAAACCGTTATTAAATGTCACGGCGGCGGCAACGTTAAAACTATCGAAAAGTGTATCGAACAAGCACTTGCCATGCAAGACGCAAACCTAGGCGAAAAAATAACCGCCGCGCTTAACACACGCTCCGACTCTTGAACCTATGTGAACTTTTTCACATAAAAAACTTATCCAAAACAAGCTAAGTTAACCAAAATAAAAATTAAAAATTAAATTTTGACACGGAGAACAAAAAAATGCTCGAAAAAGTAAAGAAATTATTTGCAGACCAACTCGGAATCGAAGAAAGCAGCATAACAGCCGATTCCACGATTAAAGGCGACCTCGGCGCTGATTCGGTAGACGTTTTACAACTTTTAATGACCATCGAAGAGGAAAACGGAATAATTATTCCCGACGAAAAACTCGCGGGTTTTAACACCGTCGGCGACGTTGTCGTTTATTTAGAAAGTTTATAACGCGTTTTCTCTATCGCGCAAAGATGCTCTAAAAAACGCAAAGTTTTTCGTTTTTTATCAAATCGAAAAATTAAAAAAGCCCGCCTATAGGTCGATTATCGCCTATTTAAGCGGCTTTTTTGTTTTTCGAATTTTTTATACTCGCCTTTACGCGATTGCTGTTTTTTCCGTAAAACAAAAAGCAACCCGCACTCGATGCGAATTGCTTTTTGTAAA
>CAYVKZ010000054.1:503-9555 GCA_964452295.1 uncultured Acidiphilium sp. | reverse complement strand
CGTCTTCAAGCCGCTTCTGCGCGGGGGAAGGCTTCTTTACAGGTCATTCTGAGCGGAGAGGCGCAAGCCTCGCAGCTGGGGTCAAAATCTTGTTTGATTACTTACGGATTATTCCGACGAAATCCTTCGACTCACTGCGTTCGCTCAAGATGACGGTTTTATTATGCGCGAGCTATGCGAGTAAGGCTCTCTTGTGTAAAGAGAGCTGTCGCCGAATGGCGACTGAGAGATTGTTGCTTGACTATCGGTCAACCCTTCAGTCGGCTCTGCCGACAGCTTCCCTTACACAGGGAAGCCAGATCTTGACACCGACTACGCTCGGGATGACGTGTTAAAAAAAGACGCTACGCGGTAAGGATATAAAAAAGGCGCAGCGCGGGAAGGAGACTGCGCAACGCCTTTTTTATATAGTGTGTCCTATGAAAAAAAGTGTAGTTTGTTATAAATTACTTTTTAATAACCTTCGGGTTAGTTTTTTTCATACGTTACGTCGTCAATAATAATCGAAGTAGAACCCGCAATACGACCGTAAACACCAAGTTCGTCAACGCCTTCGAGATTGGTTTTGCAGCCTTCGACGGTGCATTTATTGATAATTAAAACCCCGCCATTATTTGCCGTACCAACGATAGTTCCGGTTTTTTCCGTCTTTTCGCCGGTTATTTTGCAACCTTTTACAGTGCAATTTTCAATTTTGTAATTGTTAGAACATTCACATTGCGTAGAGCAATGTCCTACGATAGCCGCAGCGTTGTTGCCGGCTTTTATCTCAACGTTTTCAACAGTACAATTTGTAACATTAAAAATCGACTCCGAAGCACTGGTATTCGCTACGTAACCGACAAATGCGGTAGCCGACGCGTCATTCGTTTCTGTAACAGTAGAATCGATTACTTTGCAATTATCTATCGTTACGCTAGCGTTTTGAACCCAACCTAAAACAGCTGCATTACCCAATTTGTTATTGTAAGCGTTATTTCCTATATCAGAATCTTTAATAGTGAGATTTTTTATCGTTAAAGACATATTCGAAACGTTTGCAATTAAAACCGAAGTTAAGCCGCTAATGCTATGTTCGTCGCCGTCAATAACCAACTTAGTTGCAGACTGAAATATGCATCCGTCATCTGCCTTGGCATAAAAACCGAAGGCAAGAGACTTCCAAGCGTCAACCAAAACATAGTCTTTATCTAAAGTTACCTCTTCGCTTGCGGTAAGAAGTTCTTTAAGATAGAGCGGTGACATAAGCAACGCCGTCGATTTCGATCGAACCGCCGTTAACCTTTCTTCCGTACAATACATGGTCGGGAGCGGTCTTGCCGATTTGACTCAACGTGTTATCGGTAGAAGTGCACTTACTAATGCAAGTAGTGCATAAGTTAGCAGAACCTACAATAGCACCGACGCGCCAACCGCCGTCGTCAATTGAATGTAACTTCGTTTTCGTAACGGAACAGTTGCTGATTTCGACTTTTTTGTCTGTAGTAGAATCGCCGGTTTGAGCAACGATTCCGCCGACAGCGCCTTTAGCCGAAAGTTCACATCCTTCAACCGTGCAATCGGTAACGACAGCTTTGCCATACACAACGCCTAAAAGTCCGCCGACGCGAGTGTCGTCTTCCGTTATCAACTTAGAATTAACAAGGTGACATTTGCTGAGAGTGACAATTCCGCCTTCGGGATAATCGGCATATTGAACAAACGCACCGAATCCTGCATTTTTATAAGAGTGAACCATTTCGGAATCTTTAATGGTTAAATCGTTGATGGTAACATTATATGTAGTTGAAGCAACTAAAGGAGCGCAAAGATGAGAAATCGATTTACCGTTACCGTTAATGGTAATTCCGGCTTGAGCAAAATTGGGATTAGTAAATAAGCCTTTCCAATCCTTGCCGTTCATATCGATATCGTCAACAATGTCGACTTTAGAGACGCCTTTTTGTTCGGCAAGAACCATTAAGCCGTTTGCGTTAGAAACTTCTAATACTCCGTCCGAATCTACTGCAAGTCCGTCGGCTATTATCTTTTTGCCGTCTACAATAAATTTTGAATTTGATAAAGCTCTTCCGTATAATTCAAGACCGGGATTTTCAGCCTTAGAATTTTTCATTTCTAAAGTGATACCGCTTACGGTACTTTCTATTAGTTTTACGGAGCTATCACCTGTTAACGTGCCGGCTATAGCACCTACTCTCCAACCACCGTTGTCACGTGATGTAACCGTAATATTGCTAACGGTACAAGCATTTATTTCAACTTCCTTCGGGCTTTGCGTATAACCGAGTATTCCGCCGCCGGAGCTGTTTCCGTTTATCGTGCTGTTAATAACGTAACTGCTTGTTACGCTTAATTTACTATCACCCGCAACGTGACCGACGAAACCGCCGACTTGCATGTTGTTAGCAGGATCTTCAGTCGCACCGTTTACAGTCACTTGATCTAAGCCACATTTTTCTATCGCTAACGAACCAACTACGATATGATCTATAATCACACCGTTGCCGGCACCTGTTCCTCCGCGATATTCTACCGTAGACTCTTTTACAACTAAATTCTTTACGGTTAAATCTAAATTAACACCGTCGTTTATTAGCGTGAAAAGCGAAGCGGATAACCCTGAAATAAAGCGATTATTCCCTTCTATATTCACAGAATAAGAGCCTAATTTTATAGGTGTATATTCGATGCCAGTCATATAGAGGTCATCAACTAACTTGATTGTTCCATGCGCACTAAGGTCTACGTTTGCAAGAGCAACCCAACCGTTCGCGTTAGAAACTTCTAATACTCCGTCCGAATTTACTGCAAGTCCGTCGGCTATTATCTTTTTGCCGTCTACAATAAATTTTGAATTTGATAAAGCTCTTCCGTATAATTCAAGACCGGGATTTTCAGCCTTAGAATTTTTCATTTCTAAAGTGATACCGCTTACGGTACTTTCTATTAGTTTTACGGAGCTATCACCTGTTAACGTGCCGGCTATAGCACCTACTCTCCAACCACCGTTGTCACGTGATGTAACCGTAATATTGCTAACGGTACAAGCATTTATTTCAACTTCCTTCGGGCTTTGCGTATAACCGAGTATTCCGCCGCCGGAGCTGTTTCCGTTTATCGTGCTGTTAATAACGTAACTGCTTGTTACGCTTAATTTACTATCACCCGCAACGTGACCGACGAAACCGCCGACTTGCATGTTGTTAGCAGGATCTTCAGTCGCACCGTTTACAGTCACTTGATCTAAGCCACATTTTTCTATCGCTAACGAACCAACTACGATATGATCTATAATCACACCGTTGCCGGCACCTGTTCCTCCGCGATATTCTACCGTAGACTCTTTTACAACTAAATTCTTTACGGTTAAATCTAAATTAACACCGTCGTTTATTAGCGTGAAAAGCGAAGCGGATAACCCTGAAATAAAGTGATTATTACCGTCTATATTCACAGGATAAGAGCCTAATTTTATAGGTGTATATTCGATGCCCGTCATATAGAGGTTATCAACTAACTTGATTGTTCCATGCGCACTAAGGTCTACATTTGCAAGAGCAACCCAACCGTTTGCGCTTGAAACTTCGTATTCGCCGGTAGAAAGATTTAAAACAATTCCATCTGCTATCTTAAGAACGGCAAAGCCCGTACAATCTTTAATTTCGCAATTACCTTCTTTACGACCGACTATAGAATCAATGTTTTCATTTCTGTCGATTCTGGAAGAATCGCGAATTAAAGTAACGTTTTCAACCTTACAGTCCGATACGGGATTGTAAGCAATACCGGCTATACCGCCAAGATCGCGAACGGCTTGAACGGTAGAGTTAACTACCGAGCAATTCTTAATCTCGTAATACATATAACCTACGATACCACCCGCTTTATCGCCGTCGTCGTATGTTCCGTCTGCAAGCTTATGAGCCTTAGAAACAACCGTCGAGCCTTCGACGTGACAACCTTCAATGTATGCCTTAGGTTCTGTTTCTACACCATTACCTGCGGCAACTTGGCAATATCCCGCAACTACGCCCGCGTAGTGAGTGCTGGTTACATTAGCATTTACAAATTTTATATTCTTAATTATCGCGTTATTACCTAAACCGTTAAAGAAACCTGCAGTAGCAAGATTGCCTATTTCGTTAACTACAACCATGTTAGAAATCGTTTTGTCGTTTCCGTCAAACGAACCATTGAAGAAATAGCTCGGGAAATTACCAAACGAATTGGCACCTATTCCGTCAAACTCAACGTTAGCAAGGTTAATATTTTCGGTTAAAATAAATTTCTCATCTCTGAAAGTATTATTGTACTTAGTTACTTGTTCATCTAACCAAAGTAAACCGTCGGCACTATATATTTCGTAAACACCGTTGTTTAAGTATACGCCTTCTGCCAAAAGAACTTTTACATCGGGGAGCGTTTCTCCAGCAGTTTCGCCTTCGCCGCCGGAAGAAGCCTCTACACTACCTACGTAGTTGTTGGAAGCGGGGTTCAGGTTTTCTACACTGCTTTCGCTAACGGAGCATCCACCCTTGAATGTTATCTCGCCCGACGTTTTGCCTACGAAATAACCGGTGCTGCCACCATTTATTTTACTCTTTTCTACAGAACAATTTTCAAATGTAACCGTTGATCCTTTGCCGACGGAACCGACAAACGCACCCGCGCCTTTTTCGCCGCCGTCGAAGTTTCTATCTTTGACCTTACAGCCGTTTATCGTTACGTCTGCGTTACCGTCTATAGAACCCGCTATAGCGCCGTTACAAGAACTCTCACCGTTGTCGGCGGTTTTGCGAACGGACATCAACGCAACGCGACTTGCCGCTTGAGCTTCGGGATTATCGAAAGTAATATTATTAAATACATACTTACCGCCGTTAAGCTCTTCAAACAAAGAGTTACCTAACGTGATAGCTTTGCCGTTGCCGTCGATAGTAACTTTTTTGCCTTCTGCCGAGCGAGGGAGACTGCCGCGCAAATCAATATCGCCGATTAATTTAATGGTTTTGTCCGCGCCGGCTAAAACTTCGTCTAACGCCCAAATGAATTCGTGAGGCGTTCTAACGCTGACTACTTTAGATTCACTTTCTTCGGACGCGTTGGCTTGAACTGCCTCTATTACGTAAGAAAGCTCACACGTGGCTTCTTGTACGGCGTTTATATCGAATTCTTCGAAATGCACGCTTACTTCGATGTCAGTCGCACCTTTAGAAAGAGATTGATAAGACGTTTTAGTTTTAGCTACTTCGTCAATCTTTATTTGCATAGCGTCGAACAACGTTAAGTTGCCGTCGCCTATGAATTTGATTCTATATTTTACGGGAATCGTGCTCTCGTTTGTTACGTTAATTTTAAACTTCACACCGTAACCCGAAGAAACATTTTTTATTATAAGTTTAGATTTGTTATCGTCAGCGATGTACGCTTTTATAACCTCTTCTCCGTCGACTTTATCCGACATAATACTGTCACTGTCTATTACGGCAGATAGATTTATTTTACCGGCGGTAATTTGAACGCTTCCGCCCGCAGTGCCGTGGAAAAGCGCAAAGCTCACCCCCGCAACAAGGCTTATGCACAACGCGATTGTAAGAAGCGAGCAAAGTATAGCTCTTCTTTTTACTGCTTTATTCATAAAAATTCTCCTCTCAGTTAAATTGATAAATCAAAAAATATTTTTTACGATTTTTTGTTTTTTGCCTTTTCCTTTTAATGCAATCCGCTTTTGCTTTTTTTCGAGATTGTTTAAAGGATTAGACGGATTATTTTGTCGCTTGAACGGCTTCTACCAATAAATTAAAGCCGGAACTTGCGCCTTGAACGTCGTCGTTTTCAGCCGAGTTTCTGAAACTGACTTTTACGCTGAAGGCTTGCTCGCCTTTAGTTTTCATCGATTGGGTAGAAATTATCGCCTTGCCGTCGCTTCCGTCGAATTCGGAAAGATAGCCTTCGCGTTTTTCGTCGCCAAGCTTAAACTCAACCCATAACTGATCGGCAAAACTTTCGTTACGTTTATTCCAAGTAATGCTTACCGTGTAATCGAAGGCAATTTCGCCGCTGTTTTCGAGTAAGAAATCAGCCGAATACTCGCATCCGGGAACGATTTTATCGCCGCCGGCGTTGAACGCGTCGCTTAATCCGCCGACGTCCTTTTTATCGGTGTTAGTCTCGGAAGCCATAAGACCGTCACTTCCTAAAACGGTCTTTTCGTAACCCGTTCGATAAAGCGTAAGGTCTAACGTACCCGCTTGAAGGGTTGTGCTCGTTTTCGCACTGTCGCTCCAAATCGAATAGGTTATGCCTATCGTGAGTGCCGCGCACAATATGATAACAACACTGGCTATTATCGTGGCGCTGAGTTTTTTCTTATCCATTCGTTTCTCTCCTTTTCGCCCGCGCGGGCTTGTGCCTCGCGCTGTTTTTGTTTTTATTTAAAACCTATATTATATAATGATTACGGCAATAACCACTATTTAATACGGGATTTAACCGTTTTTGTCGTTTTTTTATTTTTAATGAGGGGGTTTATTCCTCGTCATCCCGAGCTTCGCCGAGGGATCTATTATTTTATAATAAGCGCAAGCGATGCGATTAAGGCTTCCCTGTGTAAGGGAAGCTGTCAACAAAGTTGACTGAAGGGTTGTCGTTTTATAATTGCGCAGTCCTCGTCATCCCGAGCTTCGCCGAGGGATCTATTATTTTATAATAAGCGCAAGCGATGCGATTAAGGCTTCCCCTCGGGGGGAAGCTGTCCGTGCAACGGACTGATGAGGGGGGTAACCGTCATTCTGAGCAAGCACGTTTACGTGCGAGTCGAAGAATCTTGATTGTTTTTTGCGGATTATTCAAGCAAGATCTTTCGACTACGAACCTTCGGTTCTTCGCTCAAGATGACGAGTTTAGCAAGGCGGATTCTTTCAAACGAGCCCTTGACACCGACTACTCTCGGGATAACAGTGTTAAAAACCTCTGCTCCTAATAACAATAATATTTTAATATCGCGAGGCGTTTTCGCCCTCGGGTGAAAACGACACTTCTTCGCCGTTATCGTTGCAATCTATTACGTTCTCTTGCGCGATTACGTCTTTTCTCTCAACGGCGCCGCTTTCGGTGCCCTTGGCACTTTCCGTATTTTTTATATCTTCTGCATTTTCGACGACCTTCACGCCGTCGAAATTCTTAACGCTATCGATATTTTTATTGTTTTCGGCGTTTTTCTCGGTAGTTTTTTCATCGACGTTTCCGCTTTTTTTTTCGGCGCTGTCTTTTTCGGAACTCAAAAGCGTCACTATGCGAACGACTTCTAACCCGATTACCGCTAAGCACGGAATCAAAACTATACAAGTTAACCCTATAGGCGTTTTAAACGCACAAATAAACGCGCCCAAAACATAACTTTGTCCCGTAACTTTGCCTATCACGCTACCGGCAGAACTATCCGCCGTGTTAATCGTTTGCGTACCGATAATCACGCCTTCCGTCTTGTTGTCGCCTTGCAAAGTGATTATATACCCGCTTTCGGTCTTTTGGATTGCAATTACTCTGTGGGTTATAATCTTTATGCCGTTATAATTATATTTGAAAGCTAAAACGTCGCCTATCTTTACGTCCGCGTACCAATCGCCAAGCGGAGGCTCGTCTTCGGGTACGAGATCGATAAATATGCACGATTTAACGCGTATGCTCTTGATTTTATAATTACTCACGTCGGTTTGGTCGCTCGCTTCCATCGATTCGGAAACCACTATTCTAAACTGTTTGCCGAATATCGTGGCAGCGTCGTCTCCGCTCTTTTTGGCGGTTAACGCTACGTATAATATAAAAATCGCCGCTATTATGAGTAAAATAACCAATACGTCGCCGACGGCTTTAAAAATTCGCTTGACCGTCTGCGACTTTTCGCTTTTTATCATTTATCCTTTTTTAAAGAAGCGTTTAAGGTTATCGAAAATTTCGCGGATAAGCCTTGGTTCGAGTTGTCGCCCTTCTCGCCTAAATCCATTTTAAACTTAAGGGTTATCTTTTTCGCCCCGTTGCCCAAATCCAAAACGGTACCGTCAGCGAAAAGATCGCTTAAACGAACTTCTTCGTTTTTTCCGCTGTCGGTAACGGCAATTACCGCTATGTAATCGGCTAAAGAGCCCGCGCCTTCGGTTTCGTCGACAAAATCGAGCGTAACAAAATAATCGCTTACGTTAGAACCGCTTAAATTGATAACGTATTCTTGCTCGCAACCGGGGTAAAAACCCGAAAAATCGGCACTGAACGTTTCTTTAGTTTCGCCACGTAACGTCACGGTCATTTCTTTTTCGAGCTTGTCGCTGTTGCGACTTACCACTATGCCCGCGGTTACGCCCGCGCAAACTAAAAATACCACGACGATTATTATAATATGCAAGTATTTTTTCATAAAATTCCCTCCGAATTCCTTCCGATATTTTTTGTTTTTTATCTTGTATGAAAGCTTCGGCTTTTTGCATTTGCGCTTTGTGTTTAACTCTTTGCCCTTTTGCGTTTTACCGAAAACTTTTTTACCGTTTTGTGATTTAATATTTTTGTGGTTTGATATTTTGTGATTAAATATTTTCTTGTAACGCGAGCTTTGTCGATTACAGTGCCTTATTTTATTCAAGCACGTTTTCTTAAAAAGCGGTTTTGCGCCGCGACTTAGAAACCCGCTACTTTCACCTCTTCCGATATAATTATATTCGCTTTTTTATCGTTTGTCAACAAAAAATCGTTTTTTATACATATTTTACTTGTTTTTGTTAAAATTTTTTGCCGATTTTGCCGCCTTTTTAGATTTTTTAGCTAACTTTTATCGATTTTCGCCTGTTTTTAACGTTTTTTATCCTTTCGTGTCGAACTTTTTAATGCACAAAATCAAACGGCTTTTGTTTGATTCGACTTACAACGTACAGGCTCGAAATATACATGTTAATTATACCCCCCCCCCCCCCCCCCCCCCCCGCCCCACACCTACAAACAAATCTCTTTTTTTTATTTTGGTTTTTTTTTTTTTTTTTTTTTGTGATAGTTGTTTTTTGTA
>CAYVKZ010000054.1:0-493 GCA_964452295.1 uncultured Acidiphilium sp. | reverse complement strand
TCTTTTTTTCTTCTGTGGTGTCGAACTTTTTAATGCACAAAATCAAACCGGTTTTTTTTTCTTCCCCTCAAAAGCAAAACAAAAGAAAAATCTTTTTTTTTTTTTCCCCCCCCCCCCCCCCCAGGGCATGTCAAGCGTTTTAAAGCCGTTTTTTAAAATTTATTGATTTTTTCGTTTTTTGCGTAACGCGGCGTTTTGAGGCATTTAAACGCGTATACGACCTTTTTTGAACCGCCTTTACCGCTAAAAAACACAAAAAGTCCGCCTATAGGTCGATTATCGGCACGTTAGGCGGTTTTTCATTTTAAGCGCAAGCAATGCAAATTATGGCTTTCCCCGTTAGTGCGTCGGTAATTTACCGACGCACTAGCTATATTTGCCTACGGCGAATTGAGGCAAATATAATATAACTTTAACCGTAGGTTAAAATATAACTTTTAGACTTGTTCTAAATATATCACTGTTTGCATCGCAAACAATATCACTTATTTTT
>CAYVKZ010000053.1:0-9952 GCA_964452295.1 uncultured Acidiphilium sp. | reverse complement strand
TCTTCCGTTCCCGCTCACGTAGAAATGATGGGTTTAATCGGAATGGGCAATAACCCCATGGTCGGCGCCTCGGTTGCGGTTGCGGTTGCCATCGAACAAGCCATGGCGAAGTAATCTTCTACAAACAAAAACAATAAATTAAACACAAAAACCCGCCTATAGGTCGATTATCGGCTACTAGAGCGGGTTTTTTTATTTTGCGCGAGCTATGCAAACTAAGGCTTCCCCTTGGGGGGAAGCTCCGCGGAGCGTTAGCACAGCGGTGATGAGGGGGCTGTTTTAACCAAAATTTTCCCCCCTCATTCGTCACGCTTCGCGTGCCACCTTCCCCCAATTGCGCAGTTGCTCTTCGCATTATCGAGCTGCTTCTGCGCGGGGGAAGGCTTCTTTATCCTTTTTACTTCATTTTTTACAATTCAACTTCGCCGTCGGTGCAAATAACCTTCGTCGCAGGAACGTAACCATCCCAATCACTACCTTTTGTTATAGCATTCCATTGAGCCACAGTTCCGTTAAACTTAATTTCATTTAACCCGCCACAATAAAAGAATGCATACCAACCAATAGAAGTAACACTATTTGGAATAGTTATACTTGTTAACCCACTACAACCTTGGAACGCGGAACCACTAATCGAAGTAACGCTATCGGGAATAGTTACGCTTGTTAAGCCACTGCAACCGGAGAACGCGTAACTACCGATAGAAGTAACGCTGTTCGGAATAGTTATACTTGTTAAACCGAAGCAATTATAGAACGCATTATCGTCGATAGAAATAACGCTTCCGTCATCGGGAATAATACTGTTTTTGCAACCCAAAATTAAAGTTTTACTTTTGGTTTCTATTATACAATTGTCTTTACTATGATATTTCGTATTGCCTTCATTTACGGTTATGTTTTCAAGGTTTTTACAACCACCGAACGCCCTATCACCAATAGAAGTAACACTGTTGCCGATTGTTACGCTGGTTAAAGAGTAGCAATTATAAAAAGCACAAGCATTTATAGAAGTAGCAGTTGAAATATTTGCTTCGGTTACTAATTTGTTATCGATATATAAATTACGTGCATAATATAATGGGTTTGAAATATAATTACGATTATAAGAATTAAATCGAATTAAAACCCATTGGTCTATCGTGCCTGTATAGTTTACTTTTTCCAAATTATAACAACCATAAAACGCCTCATTGCCAATCGAAGTAACGCTATCCGGAATAGTTATGCTTGCTAAATGACTGCAATGACTGAACGAATTATCACCAATAGAGGCAACGCTATTGGGAATAGAAATGCTTGTTAAACCACTGCAATGACTGAACGAATTATCGCCAATAGAGGCAACGCTATTGGGAATAGAAATGCTTGTTAAACCACTGCAATCATGGAACGCGCCATAGCCTATATATGTAATGCTGTTGGGAATAGTTATACTTGTTAATCCGCTACAACCTGAGAACGCATAATAACCGATAGAAGTAACGGAACCGTCATCGGGTATTATACTATTTTTGCAACCTGTAATTAATGTTTTACTCTCAGTTTCTACTAAGCAATTATTTTTGCTATGATATTTAGTATTGCTATTGGCAACCATTATGCTTTCAAGTTCGCTACAATCAGAGAACACTTGAGGACCAATAGAAGTAACACTTTCAGAAATGGTTATGCTTGCTAAATGACTGCAATAACTGAACGCAGAACTACCAATAGAAGTAACACTGTTGGGAATAGTTATGCTTGTTAACGCCGAGCAACCCAAAAACGCAGCACTACCGATAGAAGTAACACTATTGGGAATCGTTATATTTTCAAGCTCGCTACAACCAAGAAAGGCAGAATCACCAAAAGAAATAACGCCATTCGGAATAGTTATATCTATTAATGCGGCACAATCAAAAAATGCACCACCTGCAATAACTTTTGTTTCATCGTTAATAGTGCAAGAAGTAATAGATTTATCTTTAGCTTTTATTAAAGCAAAATAAGAATTGTTAGCACTGTCTAAATACAAGCAGTTACCGTATTCGTTATACCGTAAATTATCGCAACTATAAAACGCGCTCCAACCGATAGAAGTAACGCTATTTGGAATAGTTATGCTTGTTAACGCCGAGCAACCAGAAAACGCATAATCATCGATAGAAGTAACACTGTCGGGAATAGCAATATTTGTTAAGCCACTGCACCCATAAAATGACTCATAACCGATAGAAGTAACAGGCTTTTCGTTATAAATTGAGGGTATAACGATATCGGTATCCGTGCAAGTGCCTATGCCTGAAACGGAGTAGCTTAAACCGTCATCGTTTAAAGTATATGCCAAACCTTCGCTGTATTTTGTGGGCGTTACGTTATTAGTATCTTTCGCACTACAAACAGAGCAAATGCCACTTACGTAATTACAATTTTCGGTTACGGTATGCGAGCTATTGCGCGAGCAAGTTTTAGTGTGCGTGCCGTTATTGTTAGAAACCCACTCGCCGTAATTATGTTCGAGCGCGGAAGTAGTATTCGTATACGAATGACCGCAAAGCGTGCATTTATAAGTAGTAAAACCCTCTTCAGTGCAAGTGGCGGCTTTTGAAGATTCGACCTCATAATCGTGCTTGCACCCCTTAACTTTTATAACTATACTGCGCGTGCCGAGGTAAACAACGGAACTCCCTTTTACGTATCTTTTCCACGAATCGTTACCGAGAACGGTAATTAAAAGCTCATCGGTAAAATCGGAAGGCGCACTAGAACTAATTTTGATTACGCCGTTTTGAATGTAGCAATATTCGCCGTTTTTAAGGCTGAATTTAACTTTATAATGCTTTGAGTTAAGCGAAAACTTTTCGGTTACGCTTTTTTCGTTGATTACGTCGTAATATTGCACGGTTAATTTAGAGGCGATATCTTTTAAAGTTAAAGTTTCGTTTGACTTTAAATCGAGTTCGTCGATACCGTCGGTATAGCAATAATAAGCTTTATCGTAACCGTATGTCGCAATGGGGAATTCTTTATCGATTATGGTTGCTTTTCCGTTTAAGCTAAACAATTTATAATAGCAGCTCGATTCGACGTATATACCGGTTGAAAAATATGCCGCGGCATAATTGTTTATATCCTTTTCGGTGGTTAAATAAACTATTCCGCGCCCTTTCATGTACGGACCCGCCTCGACGTAAAGCCCTGCGCGAATCCATTTTGAAAGCCCTACAATGCTCACGTAACCGTCCGCACGCACGCCTGCCCTGAAGTTAAACGAACCGCTGAGCTTTAAGGTCGCTTTTTCCGTTTTGCTCTGCCTGCTGTATGGCGTTACGCCGCCGTGTTGCAAGCGTATGCCGTAAACGTTGGTGTGCGACTGTTCGTAATGGAAATTAAGCGCGGCTTTAAAATCGAACTTTAAAGATATACGCACTTCGAAATTCACGGTAGCAACCCATGCGACGTAGTGGATATCTACCAGTTTAATTCCGCTAGGTTCTTGATATTCACCGGCTCCGGCGCCCGTTGCCCATTCTTTGATTTTTGCGACTTGATCGCCCCAATCGGCATATTCGTAAGTACGCAAAAGGTCGTCTTCGAAACTTAAAAGTTCGCGGTCTTGCGGCTTGCAATAAGAACAATTTTGCGTTTTTTTACCGACTAGCTTTATTTTTAGCGCCTGATAACTGCAGAAATAAAGCTGCATGTTTTCGGGCAATATTTGTTCTTCTACATATTGACAGTTATAGCAGTGAATAGTGTATATTCCGCTTCCGCTACTGTATTCGTGCGTGTTTATAACAAACGCCGCGCGATTTAACATTTCGATAGGCTTACAGCGCTCGCATGTGCTAAAACCTTCTTTTTTAGCATATTCGTGAAGCTCTGTAGCATCTATGTAAACTATGTTTTCTTCATAAGTTATATTTTCATATTGGCAATTATCTACGTGGAGCTTTTTGCTTCTTTTGTTATAATAGTATTTTTGTTCCGCCTTTTCAAGCTCGTAATCTACGTTGAAGTTAATATTAAAATCGAGGGTAAACGAATCGTTTTGCTTTAAACTTATATCGAAATATTCAATTCCTACGGGAATAAACCACCATCTTTTAAGCTTATAGTCAACCGAAATATTTATCCCGAACTCGAGCTTAACCGTGAAATTTATACTAAACTCGCCGAGTTTTTTGCCGTTTTTGTTTTTGAACTCGTTTTTGTAGCCGCAATCTAAGGTCATCGTAATAGTAGTGCCCTTAACTTTGACGTCGGGCTTGTTTATCTTGACCTTATCTTTAAAGGCAGCGGAAGTAACGTCGTCTGCTAAAATATCGCGCTCGGCGGCGTACTTATCGACGGCACTGTTAACCGAGAGCAAGAAAATCGCAAAATCGTCGCTCGCGTAAAGGCTGTTAAGCCCTTCGGCTTCTAAAGCTTCGACCGCTTCGGGATAATCTTCGAAGTTAATTTCGGTTTCGCTACTTACGTTTAACTTTTCGAAAACCTCGGTTAAATCGGGGCAAGAAAGCACGCAGACGTATTCGCTGTCGTCATTTAAATATATAACCTCGATTTTGCCGAAGAAAATGCCCTCTTCTCCCTCGGCGTCCGGATCAACGGTAGGCGCCGCGTCGAAAAGCTCGTCTGCGTTTGCCGCATCGCCCACTAAAATTATATCGCCGACCTTAAGCTCGCCTATTTTTTGCAATGTTAATTGCATAAATTCAGACTGCTCGGATTGCGAAATCGAATACGGATAATACCCCGGAGAAGCTTGTTCCAACGCCTTTAAAAACACCACGTCGCTAGAAATTTCAACCTCGTTGCTTTCTTTACGAACGATCGAAAAAGTCAAAGTTTTTCCGTTATAATCGGCAAAAGTTAAGTCACCGCTTAAGGTCGCCACGTAAGTAGCGCCGTTTTCGTAAGGTTCTTTAGCCGAAACCACGTAGCCGTTTTTAACGCTTTCGTGCGCGGTTAAAGTATATTCGATTTGAACCTCGGTCATCGAAGCGTATTCGCTGTTTATAAAATACGCATCCATTAAGCTTAGGTTTTGCCTAATATAATCTGTGCCGTCCTCGCTTATAACGGTGAAAGTAAAGGTCGTTTCTTGGTCTAAAAGCTGTTCGTTTTCTTCTAAAACGGCGGCGTCCTCTTCGCTTTGTAAAAGTACTACGTCGGCGCAGTTCTCGCATACGTATTTAACTCCGCTTTCGCCCTCTTCGAGCATCGTTTCGACGTAAGAATGCCCTTTAGCCTCTAGCTTTTGACTTGTAATAGCGTCGCAATTTTTGCATTTTGCCGTTTGCTCGCCGTTTTCGGTACAAGTGGCGGCGGTAGTCACCGAATATTCGCCGAAATCATGCCCTTTTGCGGGAATATAATCGCTGATGTAGTTAAACGAACAATCGTTGCAAACGTGCAAAGTATAGCCGTCGCTTAAGCACGAGGGCGCAATAGTCGTGAGCGTTTCGTCATGCGGAAGCTTATCTACAAAATCGCGCTTGTATGTATCGCCGCAGTCACTGCAAATATACAACGTATAGCCGTATTCCGAGCACGTGGGGGCGACTTTTTCGCCCTCTTTATAGTCGTGATTTTTAAGCGGGGCTTTAGTCGTTTCGTAAGCGTCGCAACGCGAGCAGTCGCGGCGGAGTTCGCCGTTTACTTTTTCGGTAGACGGAACGCTTTCGTACCACTCGCCGTAATCATGCCCGAGCTTGGTTATTTTTTGCTGAGCAACTATAATCTCGCCGCAAACCGTGCAGTGTTCGCCTTGCGTAAAGCCCTTTTTAAGGCAGGTCGGCTCGCGACTTGCGTCTTTCTCGATAGTATGCCCCATCGCGGGGATAGCCTCGGTTAGCACGTAACCGCAGTTTTCTTTTTCGCAAGTTTTGTGCCTGGAACCGTTTTCGGTACATGTGGGAAGCTCGTCGACTTGCCATGCGCCGAAAGAATGTACGCACTCAGCCGAAGAACTGCCGCTTGGTGTAATATCGCGATTTGCGCAACTGCCGAAATTACAGCCCGCCGCTACGCATGCAAACGTTAACAGTGTTAAAAAGCACAAAAGTAAACGTTTCGTTAATCTTTTCATACCAACACACTCCTAAAAAAAATAATAATAATAAAAAAAGCGCCAAGCCGAAGCCTGACGCCTATAAAAACACAAGCTTCGATTTAGTCGCGAAACATTTTGCGGATATAAAAGTGCGTTAAATAATTAAAATATGTATTTGTCTTTTATTACCGTGAAACTTGCGTCTTTATCTGACGCAAAGTAATAAAAGACACTATTTTTTTTGTTTTTCAAACGCTAAAAAGCCGCTAAAAAATAAAAGCCGCCTTTATATCACTATTCAAAATGTTTCGCTATTATGATTTTAGCACTTTGAGCGCGACATGTCAAACGTTTTATTCGAATATATAAAAATATATAAAAACGATAATTTTGTATTTTTTTAAATTCGGCAAAAAATCGTAGACTTTTATTCGCGTTTGGTGTAGAATAAAAGTGCAAAATTTATTAAAAGCAAACCGTGCTTTTAAAAAATCGGACGGAAAAACCAAACGGAAAAGAAAACGCGAATGGGTATTTTAGAAAAAAATCACAACCAAGCGGCTTTAAAAAAGCTCGACGAAAAATCGCTTAGCGCGCTCTGCGCCGAACTCCGCGACGAAATAATCAAAACCGCCTATAACAACGGGGGGCATTTATCCTCGAACCTAGGCGTGGTGGAGCTTATCGTCGCGCTGTGCAAAGTGTTTGATTTTCCGAAAGACAAAATACTTTTCGACGTAGGGCACCAATGCTACGCATACAAGCTTTTGACCGACCGCTACGACAATTTTTCGTCTATTCGAAAAGCGGGCGGCATAAGCGGATTCCCCTCTTTTTCGGAAAGCGAATACGACGGTATTTCGGCAGGGCATGCGGGCACGGCTGTCGCCGCGGGGCTAGGATATTGCAAAGCTCGAGACGACGCGAACGAGGATTATTACGTTATCAGCCTAGTCGGCGACGCTTCCTTTTTTAACGGTGAAAACTTCGAAGCGATTTCGTTCCAAAACAAAAAGCCAAATAAGTTTTTGGTGATTTTAAACGATAATAATATGTCGATTAGAACCAACTCGAACGGACTTTATAGGGCTATTTCGAACATAACTACTAAAAAAATCTATAAAAAAACCAATAACTTTTTGAGTCGAACCATCGGTAAGTGTTTTTTGGGCAAATTTTTGCGGCATTTAAAAAACGGACTTAAGCGCTCGCTTTCGTTTAATACTTTTGCCGACAAACTCGGGCTTAAATACGTGGGAGAATACGACGGTCATAATCTAAAAGAGCTAATCAAAATTTTATCGCGCATTAAAGAAGGCGGCGAACCCGCCCTTTTGCACGTGCGCACCGTTAAAGGCAAGGGCTACTCCCCCGCCGAAAACGACTGCACTACCTATCACGGCGTGGGTGCGAAACTTGCCTCTTCGGCGAACGCGTTTTCGGGCGCGGTAAGCGGAATTTTAGAGCGCGCTTTACCCTCTTATCCCAAAACGGTAGCCATAACCGCCGCCATGCCCGACGGCACGGGGCTTACGGACTTTGCTCGAAATCACCCGCAGAACTTTGTCGACGTGGGCATTGCGGAAAGCTTTGCCGTCACCTACGCGGCGGGGATCGCAGCCGCGGGCGGAGTGCCCGTCGTGTTTATTTACTCGGCGTTTTTACAGCGAGCATACGACCAAATAATCAACGACGTGTGCATAAACAATCTTCACGTGATTTTTTGCATAGACCGCGCGGGGCTTGTCGGTAGCGACGGAAAAACTCACCAAGGAGCTTTCGATATTTCGTATCTTTTGGCGATTCCGCAAATGACGGTTTTCTGCCCTAAAAATCCCGAAGAGCTGGAGCTGTGCTTTAACGTCGCCTTGCGACTAAACTCCCCGGTGGCTATTCGGTATCCGAACGGTGCCGAGTCGCAGACCTTGCGCGAATTATGCGCGCAAAAAAACGCCGAATCTCTTAATTCCGAACCTCTTAATTCCGAGCATCTTAACGCCGAGCATCTTAATTCCGAGACTCGTAACGCCGAACCGCTTAACGTTCCTTTAAAATGGGAAGAACTTTATAACGTTCACGGCGAGCAAAAAAAGTCTTACGCTATTTTCGCTTGCGGACCCAGAATGCTCGATTTGGCTTATTCGGCGGCGTACGATTTATTCGAGCGTTCGGGCAAATCGGTTGCCGTTATCAACGCGCGCGTTTTAAAACCGCTCGACGAGCAAGCGCTGACGCGTTTTAGCGCTCGCAAAATCATCGTTTTGGAAGAAGGCGTTAAATCCGGCGGATTGGGCGATTCGATTTTGCGCTTTTTTAACGAGCGCGACATTTCCGTTAAAATAAAGACCTTCGCCCTTTGCGACCACTTTACGGATTGCGCCTCCGTCCGAGACCAGCTTAAAGAAAACGGACTTTACGTCGAAAAAATAGTAAATTCCGCTTTGGAAATGTAATTTTTTCGGATAATACGCGTAAAAAAACAAATTGTTTCATCGCTCGATTTTTTTTACGGCTTTGTTTGCGTTAAACGATTGCATAAAACAAAAAAATATGTTAAAATCTATTGCGATAAGGCGAGGTTTAAAAAATCTCGTTTTAACCGAAAATAAGTAAGTAAATATATTTTAAAGGAGTTAAAAAAATGGCAAGAATAGTTCTCAACGAAACGAGCTATCACGGCGCGGGTGCGATAAACGAAATCCCCGCGGAAATTAAGGGGCGCGGTCTTAAAAAGATTTTCGTTTGCTCCGACCCCGATTTGGTTAAATTCGGCGTTACTAAAAAAGTTTTAGACGTTTTAGACGGCGCGGGTATCGCTTATTCGCTTTATTCGGATATTAAACCCAACCCCACTATCGAAAACGTTCAGTCCGGCGTAAGCGCGTTTAAAGCTGCGGGCGCAGACGGAATCGTCGCTATCGGCGGCGGCTCTTCGATGGACACCGCTAAGGCGGTAGGCATTATAATCGCCAACCCCGAATTTGCGGACGTTCGCTCGCTCGAAGGCGTAGCACCCACCAAAAAGCCTTGCGTTCCCATCATTGCGGTTCCCACTACGGCGGGCACGGCTGCGGAAGTTACCATCAACTACGTTATCACCGACGTTGAGAAAAAACGTAAATTCGTTTGCGTGGACGTTCACGATATCCCCGTAGTTGCGGTTGTCGATCCCGATATGATGTCTACCATGCCTAAGGGGCTTACCGCCGCTACCGGTATGGACGCTTTAACCCACGCAATCGAAGGTTATATCACCAAAGGCGCTTGGGAAATGACCGATATGTTCCACTTAAAAGCTATCGAAATCATCGCAAAAAGCTTGCGCGGCGCTGTTGCCAATACAAAAGAAGGCAGAGAAGGCATGGCTTTAGGTCAATACGTTGCGGGCATGGGCTTTTCTAACGTAGGTTTGGGCATAGTACACTCTATGGCTCACGCACTCGGCGCGGTTTACGATACTCCCCACGGTGTTGCAAACGCTATACTTCTCCCCACCGTTATGGAATATAATGCGGAAGCCACGGGCGAAAAATATCGCGAAATAGCTAAAGCTATGGGCGTTAAAGGCACCGAAAAAATGAGCGTTGCCGAATACAGAAAAGCCGCGGTAGATGCCGTTCGTCAACTTTCTAAAGACGTAGGAATTCCTCAGGATCTTAAGGCTATCGTAAAAGACGAAGACGTAGACTTCCTTGCTCAATCCGCTATGGACGACGCTTGCCGCCCCGGCAACCCCAAGGATCCCACTTTAGAAGATATCAAAGCGCTTTATCGTTCGCTTATGTAATTAAAGTTTGAATACTGAATTCGAGTTTTAGTATTCGATAGACTTTTGATTTTTTATTGAAAGTAAAAAGGGGGCTGTCGCGTTAAGCGGCAACCGATCAAGACAAAAAAAGACACCCAACCAAG
>CAYVKZ010000052.1:0-10382 GCA_964452295.1 uncultured Acidiphilium sp. | reverse complement strand
ATCCTTCGGTCACGCTAACGCGCGACACCTTCCTTTACACAAGGAAGGCTTTTTTCTCTTCAACGCCATAACACTTTAATCCACGCCGCGCCATAAAAAAAACAATGTTCAGTTATCAGCGATTTTACACCGCTCACCTATAAAACGCAAATAAAAACCCACCGAAACAGCCGTTAATCGACCTATAGGCGGGTTTTTATGTGTTTGAGTCATCTTAAAACGTATGGTGCAATTAGGAAAAGACGATAATTTTTTCACTCGGCAATATACCGCTCGGCAATCCAGACAAGCATAATATTTTATTACGAGCTTGTGCTAAAGGCAAACCGATTTTACAAAACGACGAAATAGAAATTCAAGGAAAACGTTATTCCGCCGACATATAATGTTTTTATATAGACATCAACGGGCGCAAGAGTTTTTACCCCTGCGCCCTTTTTGTGTTCAACTAAAGTTCCCTATATATGGTTTCCAAATTCATTTTTCCATAAACGATTCTAAGTATCTCTACTCGTTTTGCGCTTTCATCACTTTTATAATACAACAAATAATTATCAATCACCAATCTTCGTACACTTTTATCCGCGACGAACTCATTGTCGATCAACGCGCCTCTATCGGGAAAAGCGCATAACGTATCGATACTTTCAAATACCTTTTTGGCAAATGCCATCGCCGCGCTCGGATTGCATAAATCTTCGGATATATATTCCAATATCTTTTCTAATTCTATTCCCGCTTTCTCCGTAAAACGATACTTAAAAACCATATTTTGCCGCCAATTTTGCTTTCACTTCTTCTCCGTCAAGCATTTTTCCGCTTTCTAAATCCGCAAGTCCTTCATTGATTACTTTCGCTTCGTAAATTTTCTTCATTATCCTTTCGTAATATTCGATATCCATTACGACAAGTTTTCCGTAACCGTTCTTGGTAACAAATACGGGACCGTTCGCTTCCGCGCAACGTCTTTCTATCTCAACGGTATTTTTCATATCCCTCATAGGAATTATCGTCATAACACGCTTACCTCCGATATTTATATTTTGTGGCTTTATTATATACTATATTCAGCCACATGTCAAGAAGTTATACGTATTTTTTCTAAAAATATTTCTTTTTAATTGCTTTTAGGCATTTGCGCGATTACTTCTTTACTTAACCATTGAACGATTCCCTAACCATTCCCCCAAGAAACATAAACCGACCGAAAGCAAAACACAAAAATACCGATATTTCATAAAACGCATATCGTTTTCTTTAAGAATTCCTTTTCGTTATCGTTTTTAATGCGTTATTCGGCTTTTACAGGGCTTTTATCAACGTTTCCGAAAAGTTATCGCCCGACACTTTTTCGCGCCGTTAAACGCGCAATAAAAGCATTTTCGGATTTTAAGTTTTATTCTACACCATTTCACTACCGAAAAAATGCAAATTATTACACTTCAAAAACACCGATTTTTACCTGTTTTTGACCGTTTGAGTACAGCGCGTAGCCTATATTATATACAAGTCGGCTCGCTGCGCTCGCCGAAATATAGGCTACGCGCTGTTTTACCGCCTTACCGATTGAAAAAACGATAAGCGGCGAGATTCGGGCGTTTGCGCTAAACCGCTCGCAAATCGCCCTTTTCTTCTCGCCGCTAAAACTCGTTTCTTTTTTACTTTTCGTTTTGTTCGTTTAATAATTTCTTCAGTTCTTCTTTACTCGGCAATACCGTCTGGTATTTACTTGCAAAAATCTGATTATTGTCTTCGGGCAAAGTCATCTCTACTACGGCATTCCTTTTATCCTTTTATGTTCGCGGCTTAATTCTTCTCCACAGGTCGAACAATATACGACTAAATCGTAACTTCCGTTATCTTCGCATGTCGCTTCCACTCTGTTTTCTTCAACCGCGGAGATCGCAGGCGTATGCTTAAGCGGTATCGTAACGTTTGCGTCGACAAAATTTAACAAAATAGAATTCGTTAAAGAATCCGTAAGTCCGCTTCCGCTAATTTCAAAATCAACGAGCTTATCCACGCAAGCATGTTTAACGTCAAAAACAACGGTCAATACGGTTTGCGCGTCGGTGATATCGGAAAGCGAAATAATAGAAAATTTCAACACGCCCTCGGCAAGAATTTTTTAACGATTGAGTTTTGCAAGCGATGAATTCGTTTATGTTTTTAAATTTACCGACGTTAGTTAGTTTCATATAATAACCCGATACTCTTTCGCAAGGCGCAAAAAAGCCCTCGCGCAAAGATTTTGCCGCAAGCGTTTCGCCCACCGACAAAAAAATCCTTCTTTCGATATATTATATATTTAATTACTCAAAAAAGCAAGCTTTTTAGAGGACGGCGGCGCCATTATTGCACATGTTTTCGGTATTGCCGCGTTTATTCGCCTCGTTTTTACGCCTTTTGCCAAAAATACCGATTGCGAAAAAAATTTTTATACAAAAACGGCTTATCGAAAATAAAACGCACCGCCAAAAGCGTCTACCTTTGGGGTGCGTTTCCGAAAAACTCGACAAACCGTTTTTCGTTTTTAATTTAAAATATTACATGGCGCGGGCGATATGAAATAGCCCCGCTTATTTTGTTTTTATCTTTACCTTATTTATTGATTTTTTCGTCGAAAGCGGATAAAAACAAATTCCAGTCGTCGCGCGATAAATAATGTTTACCTTTGCGAACGTAATAGGTTACGCGGCTTGAATTCTTTCCGTAAACCTCGCCCTCTGCCCTTACGGCGGGCGTTTTTAGTTCGTTTTCGCCGTAAAAAGTCCACACGCGCGAAGCCTTTTCGGCGGCGGCACACTCGGCGGGCGGGTTAGCCCATAAATCTTGAACGGCAGACCCTATGCTTACCGCGCGCGGAGCTATAAGCGCCGTTAAAAGATGCTGATCGAACGGCATTTCGCCCTCTTTATCTATATATTTAACGAATTCTTTGCAAAACCAATACGGAAAAAGGCGGGTTATGGCCTCTATCGATTCGCTTTCGGCATTGCGCATTGAAAATAACGCCGCGCCGCCGGTGCCGGAGCAGTTAGAGTGGCAATAAGCAAACCTTTCGTCGAACGCGGCGGTAACCAAAGCCGTTTTACCCAAGCGAGAATGCCCCGCCACCGCCAAATTGTTCATATCCGTTTGCTCGCGCCCGGAAAGATAATCGGCAACGCGCATCGCGGCGTAAGCCCACATAACGATTTTGCCCGCGGCATGCGGTTTTTGCCTATCAAACAGCGCGGCTATGCCGTCGGAAAAATCGTCGTTGTCGGCAGTAACGTCTTGATAACACAAATCGGCAACCGCCCAACCGTCGTCGATAACCTCTTCGGCGGGCAAATATTTATCGGGAAAGCAATTTCTGAAATTGTGCAGCAAAACCGTTTTGTTTTTTGTTTTTTGCGGGTAACAATACCAAAACGGAAAAGAAAATTCGCCGTTTTTTAACCTAAGAGTTAAAACGATTTTTTCAAGAACGGCTTTGCCCGCCATAGTTTCTTCTTTAAAAACCACTTCGCCCGTAACCGAAAGCGGTTTTTCGGGAAAATATCCGTATTCTTCGCTTTGCAAAACCTCTTTTATTTCGTTTTTTAACGACTCGAACTCCGCGGCGTTTTTTAAATTATCGAATTTTTTTAAAAGCTCGCTCATTTTTCTATCCTCACGTATATATTTTTTTAATCATTTTATATTTAAATTATTCATTCTTAAGCGGTATGCGTATCTTTGTTTTTCAAGCTCGCTTGCGGGGTTTAAAACAACCAAAGCGCCCGCGCCTCTGCCTTTTTCGTCCGCTCCGGATAAAACGAGCTTATAAGTAATACGCTCTTTTTTATTCGCGTTAAAATCGCCGTCGAGATATTCGCCGCAACACGATTTACCTATAAGGGTATAATCGAGCGAGCTTCCCGCCGCGCGAAAAACGTCGTAACGATTTCCGTCTTTTTTCCAAGCGAGTTTAACGCCGTTTTGCGCCCATTCCGCACTAAAAAGTGGGGCTATAGGTCGATTAACGCGTTTTTCGAACCCGAATAAGCAATAAGTTTTTCCCGCTTCGGTTTCAAAAACGACTTTACCGTTTTCGCGCTTTACGGGCACTTTTTCTTTATCGCACTCGACGGTAACGTTCGCTATTTCGCCGCCGTAACAAACGGCTGCCGTTCCGCCCTTAACCGATTTTATTTCGCATTCGGTTATAAGCCCGTTTTTATAGCGAAGCGCCACTTCGAAATTGCCGCGCGCCTTTAATCCTTTTATCTTTATGTTTTGCCATTCGTTAGGAACGGCGGGCAAAAGCGAAATATATCCGCCATGGCTTTGCAAAAGCATTTCGGTAATTCCCGCGGTCGCGCCGAAATTGCCGTCTATTTGAAAAGGCGGGTGCACGTCCCATAAATTGGGGTGCGTTCTTTCTTTTAATAAGTTTTGCAAAAGCGTATACGCGCGGTTTCCTTCGCCGGTTCGGGCACGCGAGCACAACCTGTGGGCGAGCGCCCACCCCGTGGATTTATCGCCGCGAAAATCGAGCGTGATTTTTGCCGCGTCTAGCGCGGCGGGGGTGTCTCCGTTTATTTGCTCGCCGGGCATAAGCGCCATAAGTTGCGATAAATGTCTATGCTTGGCTTCGCCTATCTCGCCGTAAAAATTTTCTTCGTCGTATTCTTTAATTTGCCCGCTGTAACCTACCCTTATCGCGTCGAGCAAACTTAAATTTTGCTTTTCGAAATCGTTGGTTTGGTCATGCGAGCCTAAAACGTCTGCTATTTTTAAGTCGTCCGAAAACACTTCGGCAATCATCTGCTGGTCGAACGAACAACCTACCGTCTGCCAATATTGCTGGCGTTCATGCTCGTTAACCCACTCGCCCGATAAAATTTGCTCGGGCGAAGCCGAAAAAGAACAGAGCATTCTTCCACCGTAATTTCTAAGCGTTTTTTTAAGGAATTTAGCCATTCCGTGCACTGCGGGGTAAGCGTATTCTTTTAAAAACCGCTCGTCGCGCGAAAAATCGTAAGCGTCCCAAAACAATTTCGCGGTAAGACCGCCCGTTCCGGGGCCCGAATGAGTATCGGGATTTTTGCCTTCCACCTCGTAACAAAACGCGCCCGTGCCTATAATCCAGCCGCAATCGCCGCCGGCGTTTTCCGGATTGGTTTCTTCAATCCATTCTGCGGCGTTTTTTTGCGCTTCGGGCAAATATGCGGCAAAAAAATCGGCATAAGCTTCGAACGCCTCGGCAATATTCGAGCTGAAAGCATGCCAATAATTCATTTGGACGTTGATATTATGCCAAAAGCCGCTGCCCCAAGGCGATTTGTCGTGAACGGTCCACACGCCTTGAAGCGACGCGGGCGGCGTGCCTTTACGCGAGGAGGATACAAGCAAATATCTGCCGTATTGATAATAAACTTCCTCGAGATAAGGTTCGAAACGCCCCTTGCGATAAGAATTTAACAGTTCGCAAGTGCTTCTTCCGTCGTCGATTCCGCCAAGGTCGAAATTCACTCTGTCCATTATGGCGAAAAAGTCGTTAAGATGCCGCTTTAAAAGCTTTAAATAGCCTGATTTTTTGGCGTTTTCTAACCGAACCGCGACTTTTTCGTGCGGGTTTTCGCCGACCGCTTTATGAAGCGAAAACGCTTCGGGGCAAAGTTTATATGAGGTATCGAAAACGAAAAACAGAGTTAAATAACGCGCGTTTTTAACGTTTATCGCGACGTTTTCGGATAAAACTTCGCCGTCCGAATCGACGTAAACCTGCCCCTCGAACAACAACTCGCGCGAAGGAAGCCTCCCTTTCATAGCAAGACCGCAAGGCACGCAAAAAACTTCGCCCTCCCTGCCTCCGTCCTCTATGCTTCGTGCGCCCGAAAACGGAATTTCCAAACGCACGCGCAGGTCTTTTTGCTTTTCGAAATTCGCGCGATAAACGAAAACGTTATCCGCATAACTGAAAAAGGCAGTCCTTTCGGTTTTACCGAAGTCGGATACGTAGGAAGAATACGCCACGCCCGTTTTTAAATCCAAGCCGCGTTCGTAGTTTTTAGCGTCGTCGTTAAAATCGATATACAACTCCGCGAAATTCGAAACTCCGCCTAAAGAAAAGGGATTGGCGAAAACGTTTGTGGTAAATTGCACTCTTTCCACGTCCGTTCCGCCGAACACGCTTGCGCCGGCGTAACCGTTGCCAATCGGCAGCGAAAATTTTTCCCAGCCTTCGTTAGTCCTTTCGGCGGGTGAATTATACCTTAATTTATAATTTTTCATATAGATAACTTTTTTAATATATTTTTAATTCTTTTGTGTTTCGCGTTTTTCGGGCGCCTTATTATCTAAAACTCGCAAAACGGCTTAGGCATCTTTTTTGACGTCGCAAGAGCGATAAACCGTTCGTTTTTATCGTTCACGGCGCAATAGAAGTGACATATCGTATCCTTTTCTTTTAATATCCATTGCTTATGCGCGTAAACGTTTTCCCACTCGTGTTCGCTTTCGATAAGAGGTTTTCCGTTCCACTTTACCCAATGCAACAAATCTTCCGAAACGGCAAACGTATTCCAAGCCCTGCCCGCCGCTGAATCGTAAATAAAATAAAACATCACGTATAAATCGTCTATTTTCACGATTTGCGGGTCGCCGTTAATTCTGATCGAAGGCTCGCATTCCCCAACCGAAACAATAGCCTTATCTCCGTAGCGCTTCCATGTGTAAGCGTCGTTCGAAACAGCCAAAAATATACTTTCTCTGCCGTCCGCGCGCTTTGCGTTATACGCGCAAACGTAGGGATAGCCCGTCGTGCGTTTTTCGTCTACGAACATATCCGCTTTATAGAGCGTAACGCTTTCCTCTTCGCGGCAATCTTCGTCTAAAGTCGTTAAAATCGGCTTGGGCAACTTTCGATAGCCGTTTATATTTTCAATATCGTCGCACGTGGCAAGCCCCATCCATAAAGGATCGGTTTCGTAGCCTTTTAACGAGCCGCCTAAATAAGCAACGAAATACTTTCCGTTAATTTTTATAATTTCGTTATTTCCGCCGAACTCGTTGTTAACAAATTGCGCATAACCGCCCGTTTGCGCACAATCCCAATCGTAATGCTCGTTAAGAATATATCCGAGCGTTTTCCAATTCTTTAAGTCGCCCGATTTCAACAACTGCGTTTTATATCCGGTTTTGCATTGATCGTCGATTTCGACGCAAGTCATATAAAAAGTTCCGTTATGCTTAAAAACGACGGGACTATCGTAATATTTTCCCGCGGTTTTTAACACCGCGCCGCACTTATACGGTGTTTTTACCTTTTCGTATATTCTTTCCAAATCCCGTTGCTTAATCATTTTTACACCCGATTTTTAAAAGCGCGCTCTTTATATCTTTTTTCGACAGTCTTTCGAATTCTGCCGAAAAGGGGCTTGCCGAGCCGCCGCAATCGGCATGATTTAACATAAGCACTGCGGCGGTTTTGCTTTTCGGTTCTACCCAAAAATGCGTTCCGTAAGCACCGCTCCAACCGAAACTGCCTTGCGGCAGGGGCTGAACTTTGATTTGCGGACCTCTGACGTAAACGCCGACGCCCCACGATTGAAAAATCGGCGTGCCCATCTCGCGCACAGAGCTTTCGCTTAAAATGCGAACGCCGTTACGCTTGCCGCCCAGCGCGAGCATCTCCGCAAAAGCGAGATAATCGTCGAGCGTGGAAAAAAGCCCCGCCGAACCGCCCGTATACCCTTCCGTAAACAAGTTAAAGCCCTTTAACCCGAAATCTTTTTTTAAAATGTGCCCGTTGTTATCGGGTAAAGGCATTTCGACTAAGCGAGAAGCTTGCTCCGCAGTGAGAGAATAGCAAGTATCCGCCATATCGAGCTTTGAAAAAATTTCGTCTTGCAAAAAACGTTCATACGGTTTTTGAGACACGCGCTCGACGGCGAGCGCGGCAAGTTCGAAAGCCGTTACGGCACTATACGCCGCTTTACTTCGCGGCTCAAAATCCAGAAAACAACGGTTCCAAGCTTTTGCGCTTTCGGATAGCGTATTAAACGGCTTCATCGATTTATATTGCAAATCTCCGATTATTCCGGAGCCGAGCCCCGAGGAGTGCGTGAAAATATCGCGCAGAGTAATAGCCCTTGCGGCTTTCGCGAAAACAACCTCGCCGTTCTCTATTTTGCCTACGCCGCAGTGAGAAAAACCTTCAATGTATTTTCCGATCGGAGCGTCGAAATCGAGGAGCCCGCGTTCTTTGCAAATCATTGCCGCAACCGACGTAACGGGCTTAGTCATCGATGCCAAGCGAAAAACCGCCCTATTGCACAGCGGACGTTTTTGTTCACAGTCGGCATAGCCGAGATCATCCCTACAAACGGTGTTTCCGTTGACGGAAATCGCAAACGCTGCACCGGTCAGGTGTTTTTGTTCAATATGCTTCATCAGGCATCGATGCACGTTTTCCATTATCGCTTCCCCTACCGAGTATATCATTGATTGCCTGTTTTATATACGGCACGACCTTATTATATATCTTTTTTTGCCGAATTGTCAACCGACTGCCGTTTTTTAACAATATCTCGCGTTTTGTTATCTTTGCACTCTTCCGCTCGCGTTACCGCCCGCCAAGGCTTCTACCTCGGCAACCGACACCATATTATAATCACCCTCGATAGAATGCTTTAAGCAACTTGCCGCAACGGCAAATTCGATTGCCTTTTGCGCGTCGTAGCCGCAGAGCAGCGAATAAATCAAGCCACCGCCGAAGCTGTCGCCCCCGCCTACCCTATCGACGATATGCATCGCGTATTTTTTAGAAAATACAGCTTCGCCGTTAGTGTAAAGCATTGCCGACCAGTTGTTGTCGTTCGCGGAAATGCTTTCGCGCAAGGTAATAGCCACACCCTTAAAACCGAAGCGTTCGGTGAGCTTTTTAGCCACGGAGATATAGCCGTTTCTGTCTAACTTGCCGCTGTTGATATCGGTGTTGTCTGCCTCGATGACGAAAACGTCCTTCGCGTCCTCTTCGTTGGCAATGCAATAATCTACGTATTTGCAAAGCTCGCCCATAACCTTGCCCGCCTTTTCCTTACTCCACAGCTTTTTGCGGAAGTTAAGGTCGCACGAAACGGTTATTCCTTTTGCCTTTGCCGCCTTGCAAGCTTCTAAGCAAATTTCGGCAATCTCGTCCGAAAGAGCGGGGGTTATGCCCGTAAAATGGAACCACGCGGCTCCGTCGAATATTCTATTCCAATCGAAGTCTTCTTTTTTGGCTTCCGCCACGGAAGAATGCGCGCGGTCGTAAATAACCTTGGAAGGGCGTTGGCTTGCGCCTTTTTCGCAATAATAAATGCCTACTCTATCACCGCCACGCACGATTTCGCTCGTATCCACGCCGAATTTTCTAAGCGAATTTACCGCAGCCTGACCTATTTCGTGCGATGGTAGCTTCGAAACGAACGTTGCGTTCAAGCCGTAATTGGCAAGACTGACCGCCACGTTTGCCTCCGCACCGCCGAACGCCGCCTCGTATTTGTCGCTCTGCACGAACCTCAAATAATTTTCGGGGGCGAGCCTGAGCATTAACTCGCCGAAGGTTACGACCTTTTTCATTTCGATTCCACCTCGCTGATTATTTCGTTTATTTTTTTGCAGTTTTCCGCGATATCGCCTTTCATCATGAACGAACCGCCTACCGCATAAATTTTTTCAAACTCCAAAAATTCTTTTAAATTGGTTAAATCCACGCCGCCCGTCGGAATAAATTTCACTTGGGGAAACGGTCCGCTTAAAGCCTTTAACGCCTTTAATCCGCCGTATACGTTCGCGGGGAAAAACTTTAAAACGGTTAAGCCGCAACTTATAGCCGCCATCATCTCCGTAGGCGTTACGCACCCCGGGAAATAGTTAATGCCGCGGCTTTTGCAAACTTCCGCCACGTCCTTAGAAAAACCGGGCGAAACGATGAATTTCGCACCCGCGTTTAAGGCTTGCTCGCACTGTTCCGCGTTTATTACGGTGCCCGCACCGATATTCATATCCGGAAAGAGTTTTACGCCGAGCGCGATAGCATCCGCCGCGCAAGCCGTTCTGAACGTGATTTCAGCCGTATTTATGCCGCCTAAGCGAAGAGCCGACAGCGTTTTTTCGGTGTCCTCGAGGTTTTTTATAACCACTACGGGAATTACTTTATCCATATATTACCTCTCTCATATTGTAATACGCGATATCTTTAGCTATTTGAATAGCGGAATTTTCGTCATATTCGCCTTTTTCTACTTTTTCGCCGATGAACGAGGCTAAAATGCGCCTGTAAAAATCGAAGCGCACGTATGAAGAAAACGAACGACTGTCCGTAAGCATTCCGTATTGAGTGCCCAAAACGGAATATTCCGAAACCG
>CAYVKZ010000051.1:0-11352 GCA_964452295.1 uncultured Acidiphilium sp. | reverse complement strand
TTACGTTTTGACCAAAGACGAAGGTGGTCGTCATACCGCTTTCTTCAACAACTATCGTCCTCAGTTCTACTTCAGAACCACCGACGTTACCGGTTCTATCACTCTCCCCGAGGGTGTTGAAATGGTAATGCCTGGCGACCACGTAACCATCACCGTTAAGCTCATCACTCCTATAGCTATCGAAGAAGGTCTTCGTTTCGCTATTCGTGAAGGCGGCAGAACCGTTGGCTCGGGCGTTGTTGCTACCATCATTAAGTAATTTAACTTAAATCAAAACCTCTTCGTCAAACGGCGAAGGGGTTTTATTTTTTTGTTCGAATAGCTTTTACTTTTGCGCTTTTTTTGCAAGTTTTCGTCTTTTTATTTTAGATAAAAACGGATATCGTCTACGGAAATTCCGCAAAATACAAAAGTTAGAGTAATAAAAATGCAGTTTTAAAGGGGTTTTATCGTAAAGCGGACTTAAAACCTTGACGGTTTGGCGTTTTTTATGGTAAAATTATATTCTATAGGGAGAATCTTTTGCCATTCGTCAAAATCTTTGCAAAACCGATGGTTTTGCAGTAAAAGACTTGCATTTTTATCTCCCTAGGTGTGTTGACTTTTTATGTTGCGGAATAAACGGATTTAAAATGAACATATTAAAAAATTTTTTATCTCTTTTTAAACGGAAGCGCGCTCCGCGATTGGCAATAGCATTAGGCAGCGGCGGGGCGAAAGGCGCGGCGCATGTCGGCGTTTTGCGCGCCTTCGAAGAAGAGGGTATAAGCTTCGATATAGTAACCGGATGCAGCATCGGCTCGATCGTGGGCGGCATGTACGCGCGCGGCTTTTCGACTGCGAGTATGCTTGCTCAATTAAAAGAATCGGGAGTTTCCGAGCCTCAACAGGTTTTAGCCATGAAGCTCCGCGGCGTCACGCTGAAAAGCGTGCTCGACGGAATTTTGGGCGGCGCAGAGTTCGACGAATTAGCTATTCCTTTTGCGGCAGTCGCTTCGAATTTGGATACCGGGAAAATCGAAGTTCTAAACGAGGGCAACGTCGCTTCGGCTATGTGCGCAAGTTCGGCTATTCCGCCCGTTTTCAAAGACGTGCAAATCGGCGAAAAACGGCTTGTCGACGGCGCGTTTTTAAATAACGTTCCCGCCGACGTCGCTAAAAAAATGGGTGCCGATTTCGTTATCGGAGTAAGTTTAGGCGCCGAAAATCCTAAAAACGACAAAATCAAACCCGCACTCGATATGCTTTATAAAAACAACAAAATTCCGCTATGCAACAGGGCGCGCGCGGGAATCGACAATTCCGATTATTTTTTGGCTCCCGATTTAACGGCATACACATCGGCTTCGTATAAAAGTTTTAACGATATGTACGAAATCGGCTACGAGCTTGCAAAAAACAAAATGCCCGAAATTAAGGCGCTTTTAAAAAAGGCAAATATTATTTAATATTATAAAAACGTTTACGTTTTTTTTACGAGGAATATTGTAAAATGAAGTTAACAATAGCGGGCGAGTCGCACGGAAAGGCGATTTGCGGAGTTTTAAGCGGCGTTCCCGCAGGCTTAAAGCTATGCGAAAATCAGATAAATTCGCTTTTAAGCGAGCGTTCTTCGGCTTTCGGAAGAAGTAGTCGCCAGCTTTTCGAAAAGGATAAAATCGATATAATTTCGGGTGTTCGCGGCGGATATACGCTCGGCGGAAATATCTCGTTTTTAATCGAAAACGTCGCCTATCGCGAACACGTAGAAGATATGGACGTTTGGCAATCTTTCAAAAAACAAGAAATAACCGCTCCGCGCGCGGGGCATGCCGATTTAAGCGGTGTTTTAAAATACGGATTTAGCGATATTTCAAACGTTTCGGAGGGGGCTTCGGCTCGCTCTACTTGCGCAATCGTCGCGGCAGGAGCTATCGCGTTGCGTTTGCTCGACGAGTTGGGAATTAAAATTGCGGCGGCAGTAAGCGGAATTGCAGACTATTCCGACGATTCGTCTTTCGATTACGCTTCCGTAGAAAAAGCTTGCGCGCCGATGTATTTGTTAGACGCAAGCTATAATTCTTCGGTCGAAAAAAGCGTTTCGGCGGCAAAAAAATTAGGCGATACGCTTGGCGGAAAGGTCGTTTTGGCGGCTAAAGGCGTTAAGGCGGGCTTCGGCGGATATTCTTTCGAAAAGCGCGTTAACGGGCTTATAGCCTCACTTTTGATGCAAATGCAAGCCGTTCGCGGGGTGTATTTCGGCGATAATCCCTTTACTTGCTCAAACGGACTTAATCGCGTTGATAAAATAGAATACGAAAAATCGCGGGGCGGTTTTTATCGCTCGGCAAACCATTCCGGAGGAATAGAGGGCGGAATGACCGACGGCGAGGAAATATTGATAACCGTAGGAATTCGTCCTATTCCGACCTTGCCCGCGGGAGTGGAAACGACTGATTTAATAACCAAAAAAAAGGTGCTTGCTGCGTCGCCGCGTAGCGACGTAACCGCGGTTTTTGCGGCGTGCCCCGTTCTAAAATCATTGCTCGCGCTCGCACTTACCGAATGTATTTCCGAGCGAATCGGATGCGATAATCTCGCCGATATGAAGGTTAGATATATCGCTTTGCCTTAGTTCGTTTTTTATTCTGAAAATATGAAAGAAGTAAAAAAATTAAGTAATTTTTTCGGACGATTTTCGGTTAGCGGAGATAAGTCGATAACCATTCGCGCGGTTTTATTGGGGGCGCTCGCGCAAGGAAAAACCGTTATAAACAATCCGCTTATATGCGAAGATACTCTTGCCGCGCTAGATTGCGCCTTAAGGTTAGGCGCGCAAATAAAGAGGGCGGATTGCAAAATCGAAATTATCGGTGCGAAAAAAATAAATGACGGGCAAGTTTTCGATTGTAAAAACAGTGCGACGACCGCACGATTGTTAATCGGCGCGCTTTCGGGGGCAGAAGTGAGCGCGCAAATTATCGGCGACGAAAGTTTGAGCTCTAGACCTATGAGTTCTATAATCGAGCCGCTTTTGGCGCGTGGAGCTAAAATAGAGAGCAATAACGGTTTTCTGCCCGTAAAAATTTATCCTGCTAAACTTAAAGAATTCGAATATAAAATGCCTTGCGACAGCGCGCAAGTTAAAAGCGGCGTTCTGCTTTCGGGGCTTACGTCTAGGCGAAAAACCGTTGTAATCGAAAAAAACGCAACGCGCAAGCATACCGAAAAAATGCTTGCCGCTTTCGGCGCGGATATAGCGGTTAACGAAAAAACGATAACGCTTAGTACAAGCAAAATAAGCGGAAAAACCGTTTTAGTGCCTGCAGACCCGTCCTCGGGCGCGTATTACGCGGCTTTGGGACTTTTGTGCGGCGAAGTTACTATCGAAAATTTGCCGATAGAAGGCGAAAGATTCGGTTTTTACGATATTTTGCGTTTAAGCGGCGCGCGTATCGCTTTAGAAAATGAACGAATAGAAGGCGGCGTGAAAATCGCAGATATAACCGCAAGTAAGTCAAATATAGATTATTTTGAAATAAAAGCAGAGCAAATTCCGCTTTTAATCGATGAAATTCCGCTTATTTCGGTCGTCGCGGCATTTAACGGCGGCGCGAAAATAAAAGGCGCGGATTCACTTAAGTATAAAGAAAGCGACAGATTAAACGGCACCGCCGATCTTATAAACCTGTTCGGCGGCAAAGTCGAAGTTTTAGGCGACGACCTTATCGTTCGCGCGATAAAACCGAATAAGTTTGCCGATTATGCGTCCGACGACCACAGAATGATTATGTGTGCTTTCGTTTTGGCAAGCGCGGCAAACGGCGGCAGACTTTTAGGCGAACGATGCGTGAGCGTTTCTTGTCCCGAATTTTTTAAAAAACTTGAAAATTTTCGTTGCGCGCTGTTCGGCGCAAACGTAGAACAATCGTTTTCGGCGGCGATTCATAAAAAAAATTTGACCGCGACGGGTTTAACCGATTTTGCTTACGAACAGATTTCTTGTAACGAGCAACGGTTTATAAATGAAGTCGAAAAGTCTGCCTATAGGTCGATTAACGCCACTTTCCCCTTTAAAAAAGAGCTTGCGACGCGCGCGCTTAGTCTTTCGAAAAACGCGAAAGTAAGCGAAAGCGCGAACTTTCTGTTCGACGGGGTAGGCTATTCCACCGACGGCGACGGTTTACTTTTCAGCCTTTTAGCCGAAGGTGTTTTAACGGACGTAAAAAACAAAACCGTACTCGTTTTAGGCGTAGGGGGAGCGGGTAGAAGCATAGCCGTTTCGTTTGCGTCAGTCGGAGCTAAGGTTTTTCTGCTTAATCGCACTACGCAAACGGCTGTAAATTTTGCGCAAAAATGTCAAAACTTAAAACTTGACGTGCGTGTTTACGGCGGCGAATCTTGCGATATAGTTATAAACGCTTGTTCGAGCGGCTCGCCCGAGCATTTTAACGAAAATATGCTTTTCGGGGCGAATTTGGTAATCGATATCAATTATAAAAAGACTTCTAGCGTGCTTTCCGGCGCCGAAAAACTTAAAATCCCTGCAATCGACGGCAAAAAAATGCTCTTTTATCAAGCATATTTATTCGATTGCATAATTGCGAAGCGTACCCCCGATTTAAGCGAAGGCAAAGCGCTTTGCAACGAGTTTTTTAACGAATATCCTTCGCTTGTTTAGCAAAATAAACCGCTAAAAGCGAAAATAAATCAGAATAAAGGAAAATCATGAAAATAGCTTGCGTTAACGGTGTAAACTTAAATATGCTCGGCACGAGAGAACCCGAGGTTTACGGCGAAAAAACTTTGGAACAAATTAACGCCGAAGTTAAGTCTTTTTGCGAAAAAAAGGGAGTCGATATTGAATTTTTTCAAAGCAATATCGAAGGCGAGCTTTGCGAATATTTGCAAAAAGTAAAAGCCGACGGCGTAGTTTTAAACGCGGGGGCATACACTCATTACTCGATAGCCTTGCGCGACGCGATAGCCTCTCGCCCCGATTTGAAGGTCGTAGAGGTTCACTTGTCCAACCTTTTCGCGCGCGAAGAATTCAGGCAAAAAAGCGTAATCGCGCCCGTGTGTTGCGGCTCGATTATAGGTTTCGGCGAAAAAAGTTATTTAATTGCGGTACAAAGCTTTTTAATTTAAACTATGAATTTGGTCTTTATAGGAATGAGCGGAAGCGGCAAGAGTTCACTCGCGGCGTATTGCTCAAAAATTCTTAATATGCCGCTTTGCGATACCGACGAACAAATTAGTCGCAAGTTCGGCGACGTTGCCGAGCTTATTTCAAGCGGCAACGAGGCTTTTTTCCGTGCGGCGGAAGAAAAAGAACTCATCGACGTTTCGCTAAAGCAAAATTGTTGCGTAGCGATGGGCGGCGGCGCGGTTTTGGATGCGGAAGGAATGTCCGCGATTAAAAAAAGCGGGCTTGTCGTCTATTTGAAATGTGAGGCGCAAACGCTTTGCGATAGATTGCAAAAAGATAAAAAGCATCCGCGCCCGCTGTTAAGCGCAGAGGGCGAGTTGCTCGAAAATATAAACAAAATGCTAACAGAGCGCTCCGATTTATACGAAAAATACGCGGACATAATTGTTTACGAAGACGAAGTTTTAAAAAGTCGCGGCGTATTCGACGAAGAACTCGAAGTTCAACTCGGGGCGCTATATATAGAGCTCGTTCGCGCGCTCGAAAAAAAAGTATACGAGGACAGAAAAAAATATGCTCGAACTTAAAAACGTATCAAAAAAATATGACGGCGCTTCGTCGCCTGCGGTTAAATCGGTATCGTTAAAATTCAGAAAAAGCGAATTCGTCTGCGTTTTAGGTCCCTCCGGCTGCGGAAAAACCACACTTTTAAACGTCATTGGCGGGTTGGACGGAATTAGCTCCGGCGAACTTATAATTGACGGCGTTTCGGCGGCGGGCTATAGCGAAAGTGATTGGGATGCTTATCGTAACAAGCGTGTAGGGTTTGTTTTTCAAAGCTATAATTTAATATCGCATCAAACCGCGCTCGAAAACGTTGAGCTTGCTTTAACGTTAAGCGGCGAAAAAGGTCTTAACAAAAAGCGTAAGGCTATGCTCGCGCTCGAAAAAGTAGGGCTTGCCGAACACCTTCATAAAAAACCTAGCGAGCTTTCGGGCGGCGAAATGCAACGCGTGGCTATTGCCAGAGCTATAGTCAACGAACCCGATATCATTTTGGCGGATGAGCCGACCGGCGCGTTAGACGGCAAAAACGGCACGCAGGTTATGGATATATTAAAAGAGATTGCTAAGGATAGGCTGGTTATAGCCGTTACTCATAACGACGCGCTCGCCGCAAATTACGCGACGCGAATAGTCCGTTTATCCGAGGGAAAAGTTATATCCGACAGCAAACCGTTCTTAGGCGGCGAAACGGAGCAAAAAAATAAAAAGTCAGCCTATAAGCCTGTTAACGGCACTTTTGAACAAAAAAACGGAGCCAAAAAGAAGGCTAAAACCTCTATGAGTTTTTCGGTTGCGTTGGGGTTAAGTTTTAAAAATCTTATGACCAAAAAGGTGCGCACTTTTTTAACGACTTTTGCCGCTTCCGTCGGAATCGTGGGACTTGCGTTGGTTTTGGCACTTTTTAATGGGCTCAATTCCTTTTTAAATAAAACTCAAAACGATACGCTTTCCGCTTATCCGCTGACGGTGCAAACCACCGAAACCGCCGATTACGAGGCTTACGTTTCGATTATAACCGATAGTTTCAATTATCAAAACGGTCAGAAAAAGGAAGACGGAAAAATTTTCGTAAACCACCTGATAACGAAGCTTGTCAATGCCACGATAAAAAATAATATAACGGCTGAGTTCGTTTCCTATGCAAAAGAGGCAAAAACGTCCGAAAAAACCAAAGCCGCCGTGCGCGACGTAACTTTCGATTACGGCACGCAAATGAATATATACAAACGTTATGCAAGCTATGATATAACAGAGCTCAAAAAAACAAATCCGAGTATAAGCATCGGGATAGGACCGAGCAACGATATAACTGTTGCCTATCCCAAGGTAGACGCAGGACAATATTTTAAAGAGCTTATAAACGACGAAGAGCTTGTGCTTTCGCAATACGACCTTATAGCGGGCAAATATCCGAAAGAAAAGAACGAACTTTGTCTTGTTCTCGACAAAAACAACGGCATTTCGGATATGATGCTCGTAGCCTTTTTGATGGATTTAAACGCTGCGGATAAAAATTCGGAAGGCGAATATTTGCGCAACGAATACGATTGCAATGAATTTTTGGCAAACGATAATTATACGACGTTCGCCGTTGCTCTAAACGACGGACTTTATATCGAAAACGAAGAAGGCGTTTACAAAAAGCAAACGCGTTCGCTCAAAAAACAGCTTGCCGAAAAAGGAGACAACGGTTCCAATTTGAAAGAAACCGTAGCCGAGTACATTTGCGAGCTAGTTTCGGCTATGGGACTTCCTCAACCGGAATGTTATTGCGGCAGTTCCGAGTCGACTTTAGAACTTAAAATCGTAGGGATTTTGCGACTTAACGACGAATCTACCACGGGTTGCATGGGCGTTTATCCCATCGGATACACGTCGGCGCTCACCGAGTATTACAATGAAAATTGCAAAAATTCCAAAGTCGTACAGGCTCAGCTTAAAGAAATAAACTCGCCTAGCGGAGGTAAAGAGAAACCGTATCGCAACGTTTTGGTCGGAAAAAACGATTCGGCGGCATATTTTGGCGAAAGCTCGATAAAAAGTAAGCTTAAAAACATTGGCTATGCCGAAACTCCGAACGCGGTATACTTTTATCCGAGCGGATACGAGGGTAAGTCCGTAATCAAGAAATATATAGCCGAATATAACGAGGGTAAAGCGGAAGAACAAAAAATTTACGTAACGGATTTAGTAGGCACGGTGTTCGACGTATTGCAGAGTTTTATAGACACGATAAGCACGATATTGCTTACGTTAACGGGCATATCTCTGTTTGTCGCGGCGATAATGATAGCGGTTATAACCTACGTTTCGGTTATAGAGCGCACGCGCGAAATAGGCGTTTTAAGGGCTATAGGAGCGCGCAAAATCGACGTTTTAGGCGTATTTAACGCGGAAACGGTTATAATCGGAGCATTTTCGGGCATACTCGGCATAATAATAGCCGTAATTTTACAATTTCCGTTGAACGCGATATTGCAAAGCTACACGGGTTTTGTGGGGCTTGCGGCGTTATCGCCGGTGCATGCGCTGCTTTTAGTGGGAGTCAGCATACTCGTAACGCTTTTAGCGGGCTTTATTCCTTCGCTTGCCGCCTCGCGTAGAGATCCCGTAAAAGCGCTCCGCTCCGACAATTGATTTTGCTCGATTTTTTAAGTTTTAATCGGCTCGGCGCTTTGAAAACAGAATTTTTACAAAACGGCAAACTGTAAAAAAAGTGTAAAAATTAAACACAAAAGGGTATAAAAAGACCTCCGCGTGCAAAAATTATCGCGGAGGTTATTTTTATGGAACTTATAAAAAGCAAAACTTATAAAAACTTAGCGGCTTCTTACGCGGGTGAATGTCAAGCGCAAACGCGTTACAAGTTTATTGAATACGGCGCGCGAAATCAGGGGCTCGAGGCACTTGCTCAGCTTGTAGATAAAGTAATTTATAACGAATTCAATCACGCGCGTATGTTTTATACGTTTATTCAAAAGGCGAGCAAAAATACTATAGACAACGTTGAAATTTGCAGCGGATATCCGTTTAAAGAAAAATGGAATTTAGTCGAAAATTTAGCCCTCGCCGCCGAAGACGAGCAAAACGAATTCAAAATTATTTATCCTAAATTTATGAAAACCGCCGAAGAAGAAGGGTTTACCGAAATCGCCGAGCTTTACAAAAATATAATTCAAGTAGAAAGTTGTCATTTTAAGCTTTTTAAAGAGTTGCACACTCAGCTTTCAGAGGGCACGATGTATAAAAAGGACAAAAAAGTCAAGTGGAAATGCCTTGCTTGCGGCTACGAAGCTACTGCCGATAAAGCATGGGATACTTGTCCGCTGTGCGGCGCCGCTCAAGGCAGCGTAATGCTTAAAATAAAAAGCGAATAATTTGCGGATTCTTTCAAACGAGATCTTTCGACTACGAACCTTCGGTTCTCCGCTCAAGATGACCTTTGGTACTATCCGTCATTCTGAGCAAGCACGTTTACGTGCGCGTCGAAGAATCTTGTTAATGCACTTACGGATTATCCAAACAAGATCCCTCGGCTGACGCTCGGGATGACGGTCGGCAACCCTTCAGTCGGCTCTGCCGACAGCTTCCCTTACACAGGGAAGCCAACGTTTGCTCGGGATGACGGGCGGCGACCCTTCGGTTCGGCAAAGCATAAAAATTTAGCAATGGCGATTCGTAAAAAACGCTATTAAATTGTGAAACGGAACGTTTTTGCTTGACTTTATTTGTTTTCGAATATATAATTTCCATGATAGTCGTTAAAGTCAAAGTCGATTTATTTGCTTGCGTCTTTAACGGATTATATTCGGTGCGAGTTGCATTTTTTGCAGAAAGTAGGGGAAGTGCGGTGAAATTCCGTCGCAACAGTCATTACGGTAAAAGTCCGATTGCCTATCCGCCGAAGAAACAACGTAAATTTTTCTTGGGCAGTGGAGAAAAAAGCGTTACCGCTAAAAAATCGAACCTCTTGTAAATTTTTAATGCTCAAGGTTCGGATTTTTATCGGAACAAGCCGCAACGGTCGGCTTTTTTCGCGTGCTCTAAAGCACGCATTTTTTATTTTTAAGAGAATTTTTTATTCTCGGGAGGACTTTATTATGAAAAAACTTATCAATTTAGCGGCGATTTTATGCGTCGCGGTTTTGCTTTTCAGCGTTGCGGGTTGTAGCGACCAATCATCGACTTCGTCTGGCTCCGATACGCCTAACGAAGTCGTGCAAGTTGAGGATGTCGTAATAACCGTTTCCGGCGAGCAAATGACGTTGACCGATACGACCACTCTTGCCGACTACATGCTATCGCTTAAAAACAGCGGCTTGATCGAATACGAAATCAAAGACGGAATGGTAACTTCCATAAACGGAACGGCTAACGAAAATTCGAGTTATTGGCTGCTCTATACCAGCGACGCCGACAACGCTAATACCGCATGGGGTACTGTTGATTACGAAGGCAACACCTACGGTTCTGCAATTTTGGGCGCCGAAAGTTTGGTCGTTAAAGAGGGCTACTTATACATTTGGTCTTATACGACCCTTTAATAGATGCGTTCTGCTAAAAAGATAATCGCGCCGAGCATGTTCACTGCCTTGCTCATAGGCGCGCAGCTGGCATTAAGCGGAATTTCGGGCGTAGAGCTTGTAACAGTGTTGCTTTTAACCTTTGCTTATTGTTTCGGCATTACGCAAGGCTTGCTCGTGGCGAACGCTTTTTCGCTACTGAGGTGCTTTATTTTTGGATTTTATCCTAGCGTCGTTTTGCTTTATCTTGTGTATTATAATTTGTTCGTTGTGGTTTTCGGACTTTTCGGAATGGCTTTTAAACGCGAATATTCCGTGCCGAAACACGCTGCAATCGTTGCTCTTGCGGTAATTTTAACCATTTCGTTTACGCTTATCGACGACTTTTTAACTCCGCTCGTTTGCGGATTTTCGGCTAACGCCACGAAGGTTTATTTCACCGCTTCGTTACCCGTTGCAGCGAGACAAGCCTTTTGCGCTTTTGTAACGGTTGCGGTTTTATTTCCGCCGTTGTTAAAAGCCATGAACGGTTTGCACCACGCATTTTTAAAATGACTCAAAACACATAAAAACCCGCCTATAGGTCGATTAACGGCTATTTCGGCGGGTTTTTTCGTGGTTTTTTTAGGGCGCGTTATCTTGAGCGCACGTTTTTTTAACGGTCATCTTGAGCGAGCGTTAGCGAGTCGAAAGATCTCGTTGGAAATTATAACACTCAATAGAAAAGCTAATTGCTGAACATTGTCTTTTATGATGCGAAGTGGATTAAAGTGTTATGGCGTTGAAGAGAAAAAAAAGCCTTCCTTGTGTAAAGGAAGGTGTCGCGCGCTAGCGTGACGGAAGGATTGTTTGCTTTATAATCACGCACTCCTCGCCATCCCGAGCGAGTGTTTTTTTTACCGTCATCCCGAGCGTAGTCGAGGGATCTCGTTTGAATAATCCGTAAATAATCAAAAAAGATTTTGACCCCGACTATGGGCTTTTAGCCTTTCGCTCAGAATGACCTGTAGACCTAACCGTCATCTTGAGCGAGCATTAGCGAGCCGAAAGATCTCGCTTGTTCAATGTGCATAAAAATCAAAAAAATTTTAATTATTTTAAAAAACGGTATTAAAATACTTGACAAAAATGGGG
>CAYVKZ010000050.1:0-11784 GCA_964452295.1 uncultured Acidiphilium sp. | reverse complement strand
GTCTCCTAAATTTACGATATTTTATAAGTCGACTTTAATATATCATAATTTTAGCTGTTTGTCAAGCAGGAATATAGTCAACAAAAATATTAATTTTGACGAAAATTAAATGCCGCATTAAAATAAAAAGTTTTTACGGTTATAAATGGAAAAAGTACCCCAAATCCATATAGTTTTTATGGTTATAAGTGTAAAAAATAGTGAAAGTAAAACAAAAAAAGATCGTAATATTTCGCGCTTTTTTGACTAAATTTCTTCGCGCGAATTTACCTCGCCCTTTCGTCGTTTTTGGCGAGCTGTTACTATTCGTTTTATATTTTTGTATTTTTAGGCTAAAAAGTTGACGAATTAAAAATTTTCGTATATAATTTTAACAAAAAAGAGCATTGGCTTAAGTCCGCGCCGTCATTTCGCGTTTAACTGCAAAGGAGCACTAAATGAACTGCAGAATAGAATTTTTATATAAGTCTGCGCATTCCGAGGCGTATTCGATAGCGATGCATTCGCACAATTGTTACGAGGCGGTTTATTACAGAGTCGGCAGAGGCACCGTTTCCTGCAAAGGGCAGACGTTTAAATATTCGAACGGAAGCGTGGTTGTCGTCGAGCCCAACACTTTGCACGACGAAAACGGAGAAATTTCGGGCGAAAACGTAGTTATCGGTTTTAAAATTTTTGCCGACGAAAATTTTGAGCTAAAAACGGGCGCGTATTTTGCCGATTCGAAGGTAGTCGGCTTGTTCGAAAGCGTGCTTGCCGAATTTTCTTGCGGAAAGGCTTTTTATAAAGAGATTGCCGAGGCTAGGCTGTGCGAGCTTGTTTGTCTTCTTTTGCGCGGTTTGGAAAACGAGAAAAAAGAGGACTTTTCAAACGTTTTAAAAAACATCGAAAACTATCTGGAAGAAAATTTATCGCTGCCGTTAAGGCTTAATGATTTTGCGGCTACCTATCATTACAGCGAAAGCCGTTTTCGGCATTTGTTTGCAGAAAAAACGGGCATTTCTCTCAAGCGTTACGTTATGAAAAAACGGTTCAAGCGGGCTGAGTCGTTGCTTATAAACACTAAAAAAAGCGTTACCGAAATAGCTTTAGAGTGCGGCTTTTACGATTCCGCTCAGTTTGCCAAGCTTTTTAAGGCAAAAAACGGTTGCTCTCCCAAGCGATTCAGAAGTATCCGCGGCGTATAAAATAGCCGCCGCCTTAAGCAAGCACTTTTTACAGGTCATCCCGAGCGAGCACATTTATTATCGGTCATCCTGAGCGTAGGGCGTTTACGCCCGAAGTCGAAGGATCTCGCTTGTAATAAAAAACCCCCGCTATATGCCGATAATCGACTTATAGCGGGGTTTTTCAAAAAAGGAGATTATAGAAAAAGAATCTTTTGTGTATATTCGATTAAATTATAAAAATGCTAAACGAAAAGCGTTTAATTAGAGCTTATCGAGTCGGGCGAGAAAACGTAGATGTTTTTTTCCAGCTCGTAAACGCCGCCTTTAAGCGCGCAAACGGCGCCGCAGAGCATGTCTAAAACGCGTTGCGCGGTATCGTCGCGCAGTTCTTTTAGGTTGACGATAACGGGCTTGTTGACCGAAAGAAGGTCGATTATTCCCGAAACGTCCTCGAAAGAGCGCGGCAAAACGACGCGATAGCCGCCCATGCCGGAGTCTCCGTCGTTCACTTGATTAAAATTAACGGCACGGCGCTCGCCGAACGTTCTGGTTTGCGTTGATTGCTCGCTTTTTCCGTTTTTCTTTTTAGGCTCGGATTTAGTAAAAAAATCGAACATTTATTATGCTCCTTCGCCGCGTTTTCGGGCGATTTGTCTTTAAAAGGTTTAATTGCAAAACCACCGTCTTGCTCTTTACGTATTATAACACAACACGCCCGCGTTTGTAAAGCAAAGGGATAGCTTTTTTGTTTTAAATTTTTTTCTTAAAAAAACGCGATAAAAAAATGAGCGCAAAAGCTTGATATTATTTTTAATATGGGGTATAATTATAAAGGTAAAACGAGAACCGAAAATAAAGGTAAAAAACCGCAATTTCAAAATATGTGTTTTTTTGCCGTTATTTTAACTAAATTTTAACTTTTTCGGAATATAATTAAATCGTAAAATAAAATTTGCAATTTTGCGAACGCTGCGCGGGAGTTTAAAAGCAAAAAACTCGAGGAAAAAATTCCGCGCGGTTTTTTAGTCAAAGGAGTAATTATGAAAAAAATAACAAAGACGATAGTTTGCGTATTGCTCGTTTTAACGAGTATGTTTTGCGCCTTCGGTTGCGGCGAAGCGCTCAGCGCGTACGATATAGCCGTTAAAAACGGTTTTTCGGGCACCGAAGCCGAGTGGCTCGAATCGCTCAAAGGCGAAACGGGAGAGCGAGGCAAAGACGGAGTAGCCGGCACGAACGCCGCCATTACCGCGAAAGACATTTACGACGAAGCCGTGGCGCGCGGTTATGCGGGTAGTTATTTAGAGTTTGTCGAGGAATATCTCGGCGGCGGCTCTAACGCCGATTACACCGCCGTCATCAACGAAAATCTCAATGCTGTTGTCAGTATAGAAAGCACCTTCACGGTATATTCTCAGTATCAATACTACGGCAAAACGGAACAAGCCAGTGCTCGCGGCGCGGGTGTGTTTTACGAGGTCGACCTCGAAAAGGGGGATGCCTACATCATAACCAACTATCACGTAGTTTACGATTCCGACAGCATTTATTCCGACAAAATCGCCGATAAGATCGAGGTTTATCTTTACGGAATGGAAGACACGTATGCATATCCCACAGGTCTTACTACCGCGCAGTACGATTATGCCGTAGAGGCTGAATATATCGGCGGCAGCATGCAGTACGATATAGCGCTTCTTCGCGTTCGTGGCAGTAGTATATTAAAGCGTAGCAGCGCTCGCGCCGCTAAATTAAGCGACGATATCGATACAACCGCGGGTTCTACGGCTATTGCGATAGGCAATCCGGGAGGCGGAGGAATAGCCGCTTCGCTCGGCATCGTAAGCAAAGATACCGAATTTATAACCATGACCGCCGCCGACGACAAAACTTCCGTAACCTTCCGTTGCATGCGCGTGGACTGCGCCGTTAACCCCGGCAACTCGGGCGGCGGATTGTTTAACGGCGAGGGCGAACTTATAGGCATCGTCAACGCCAAAGTGGTTGAGGATTCTATGGAAAACATCGGCTATGCGCTTCCCGTTGCGACCGTTTCGGGTGTAGTTAAAAACATTTTGTGGCAATATTCGCTTGTCGAAGAGGGCACCAGGGTATTCCCCAAAAAGGCGTATATGGGCATAAGTTTGTCGATTTCCGATTCGGCTTCCGTTTACGATCCCCTTACAAAGACCAACAAGATAACCGAAACTGTTGTTATTAGCGACCTTACGTCCGACGCGGCAAAAAAGGCTTTCGTTATAGGCGACCGTATAAAATCCCTTACGGTAGACGGAAAAACATATACGATAACAAGAAGATATCAAATGCTCGACGCAATGCTTAACGCTCGTCCGGGCGAAACGGTCGAGGTCACCGTCGTGAGAGATAACGAGGAAATACCTGTTCAAATGGCACTCACCGACGACAACTTCTCCGAAATGATATAATTTATTTTGTTAACTTTATTAGCGGGGCGGTTTTCTGCCTCGCTTTTTCTTCTGATGCCGCCCGAACTTGCCGCCCGCGGTAGACATTTTGCAAACGAACGAAAAGGAGAGATTTATTATAATGAGTAAAATTCCCGATCCCGACGCGATATTTCCCGTAAAGGACTGCAAAACCGTCACGAATATTAAGCCGACGCTAAAAGGCGAGGGCATAGTGGCGGGCGAATATTCGTATTTCAGCGACGCGTTTTTTTCTAAACACGTAACGCACCGTTACGATTTTTATGGCGATAAATTGATAATCGGCAAGTTTTGTCAGATAGCGGCGGGGGTTAATTTCACTATGAACGGCGCTAATCATCAACGTAATTGCGCCACTACTTTTCCGTTTTATATGATGGGGTGGGAACAATCTTATCCTTCGCTTGAAAATTTGCAAAGCAAGGGCGACACGGTTGTCGGCAACGACGTTTGGATCGGCGAAAACGTGACAGTCATGCCCGGGGTCAAAATAGGCGACGGTGCCATAATCGGTAAAAACAGCACCGTAGCTAGCGATATTCCGCCGTACGTGGTGGCGGCGGGCAATCCGGCGCGCATTATTCGCGCTCGTTTCGACGAGGAGCTGACTTCGCTTTTACTTAAGTTTAAGTGGTGGGACTTACCGCCCGAACAAATATCCGAGCTTATCCCGGTGCTGACTTCCCCCGATTTATCCGCTCTTCGCGTCTTTTTAAAATCGCGCTTGAAGATTAACGATTAACTTAAATAAATTCTAAACGTAGCTTTGTTCTATCGTCATCCCGCGCGGACTTTTTTAAACCGTCATCTTGAGCGAAGTTTTTTAACCCGTCATCTTGAGCGAGCGTCAGCGAGTCGAAAGATCTCGTCCGAACCCTACACTCAAAACAACAAAAAACCCGTCTATGTGTCGATTAACGGCACATAAGGCGGGTTTTGGTTTAACTAATTTTAAGTTAAATAATTTTAAATATAAGGCTTACTTTTTCATGGAAGCAACTTGAGCCGCGACTTCGTCAGCCAAGTTTTCGCTCTTTTTGGTAAGACCTTCGCCCATTTCGTAGCGAACGAAACGACGGACGGCGATTTTTTCGCCTATCTGAGCGGTAGCCTCAACGATAAGTTGTTCGATGGTTTTAGAAGGATCTTTAACGAATTTTTGTTTGAGCAAGCAACTTTCTTCGTAATAACTTTTAATTCTGCCTTCAACCATTCTTTCGATAATTTGTTCGGGCTTGCCTTCTTCCTTGGCTTGAGCGCGAAGGATTTCTTTTTCGTGTTCCAAAACGGAAGCGGGAACGTCCTCGGGGGCGAGGTATTCGGGCTTTTGAGCGGCGATATGAAGCGCGATATCGTGAACGAGGTTTCTGAACTGTTCGCCGCGCGAAACGAAGTCGGTTTCGCAGTTAACTTCCAAAAGAACGCCGATGGTGCCGTTCATATGGATATAGCTGTCAACGATACCCTCTGCTGCGATTCTGCCAGCTTTTTTAGCAGCTTTAGCGATACCTTTTTCTCTGAGGTAGTCGATTGCTTTATCGAAATCGCCGTTTGTTTCGGTAAGTGCCTTTTTGCAATCCATCATGCCTGCGCCGGTTCTTTGGCGGAGCGTCATAACGTCGTTAGCGGTAAAACTCATTTTAATTCTCCTTAATATATTATATAATGATTATGATTTGCGCGGGGCGGGGCGTTTAACCGTTTAATCGATCAGCCTTAGCGCTCCGCGCTTAGTTCCTAAAATTTTAAAAGATATTTTTAAGCGTTAGCTTGTTTTTCTTCGGTAGCTTTAACGGATTCTTCGGCAACGGCGTCTTGTTCCGCCACTTCTTCGGCGGTAACGGTAACGTCAGCCATAGAATTAACTGCCTCATGCGAAAGACGAACGGCGTCCTCGCCTTGTTTAGCCTCGATAACGGCGTCTGCGATTATCGAAGAGATGAGCTTAACGGCACGGATAGCGTCGTCGTTACCCGAAATAACGTAATCGACGAGATCGGGATCGCAGTTAGTATCGGTAACTGCAACAACGGGAATACCGAGTTTTCTTGCTTCCTTAACGGCGATGTCTTCGCAGTTGGGGTCAACGACGAACATAACGCCGGGGAGTGCGCGCATTTCTCTTATACCGCCGAGATTGGTTTGAAGTTTATCTCTTTCGGTTTTAAGAGCGATAACTTCTTTTTTGGGAAGAAGGTCAAAGTCGCCCATTTTTTCCATTTGGTCGAGCTTGTTAAGTCTGTCGACTCTCGAGCGAATGGTTTTAAAGTTAGTAAGAGTGCCGCCGAGCCATCTGGAATTGATATAATACATACCGCATCTTTCGGCTTCTTGCTGAATAGCTTCTTGCGCTTGTTTTTTGGTACCTACGAACAAAACGGTTTTACCTTCTTTAACGGCGTCGACGACGAACTTATAAGCTTCTTCGATAAGGTCGACGGTGATTTGAAGGTCGATAATATGAATACCGTTTCTTTCGCCGAAAATGTACTTGCGCATTTTGGGGTTCCATCTTCTCGTTTGGTGACCGAAGTGCACGCCCGCTTCGAGAAGCTGTTTCATAGTAGTAACTGCCATAATAAATACCTCCGTTTAAACCTCCCCGCAAAGCCCTTATTTGCCCGCGCCACGCGCGAATTTTATTAAGGAAAGCACGGCATAAACCTCGTTAAAGATTTCGAGGCAACGAAGCCGCCTACCGTGCGAGTGTGATTTTAACTAAGCCATTTTAACATAAGCCGAAAAATAATGCAACCGTTTTACGCGCCCCTTAGAAAAAAACGTTTCTAATTTTATATCGAGTAATGCTTGTCGGATTTTTCAAGTCGTTCCGAGCGAGCGTTTTTTAACGGATTGCCCTAAGCAATCGCCTTTATTTTTTAAACGACAAGGCAAAAAAAGCTCAAACGGTAAAAAAAATTAAAAATTTTTGCGAATTTGTTAAACTTTATCGAAAGAGATATTGACAAATTCGTTTTTTTATATTACAATATAAGCATATAATACCTTGGGTTACTATATGCCGCATTGCGGCGTAAGCCTAAAAGCGCTTTGTTAATGTACGCGTCAAAGTTCGCATGTAACACAGTATGATTAACCGCCGACCGTGATGAGTTGGCAAGTTATACAAACGGCGATTGCGAGAAATAATATTTTCGGCGTTTTAGGGGTAGGAGGAATCATGAAGAAATCAAAGCTTATAGTTACATTGCTTTTGTCCGTTATGGCAGTACTTTCGCTTTTTGCGTTTTCTGCTTGCGGCGGCGAAGGCGACAGCGGCGTTACCGTGCACGAGCACAATTTCGTTGAGAGGGCAGAGCCTCAATATCTTTGTTCCGCAGCAGACTGTGAAAACTCTGCCTTTTATTATAAATCTTGTTATGAGTGTGGCGAAAAGTCGCCCGAAACTTTCAAGTACGGCGATCCTTTAGGGCACACCTACAATAAGGACACGAATTCCAACGATTGGTATTTGGTAGTCGAAGAAGATATCGCTCAATACGACGTTTGTCCCGGGACGCACTACAAAGTACCTAAATGTTCTACTTGTAAAGAGCTAGTTAAACCCGCTCAAAAAATTGAAGCCACGGCTGAACCGAAAAGCTATGAAATTAAAGTAACCCCCACAGCGACGAGTAAGGGCAAAATTGTCGGCAAATGCAAATATTGCGAATTGCCTTTGGAACAGGTATTGCCTGTGCTCAACGAAAAAAACTATACGAAAAACGACAAAAAAATAGCAACTTGCATGGAGCAAGGCGAAAAAACCTACACTATAACGGTGGAAAACGGTCAAAATTTCGAGATTTCGGTTGAGACGGCAAAAGTTCCTCATAAACTTAACGGAATAAACGTACCAAACGATATCGTTATCAATTTAACTTCTTACGGTTGCTCCGCTGCCGATATTCTTGCTATCGACAACGGAACGTATATGGGCAAGGACGGAAAGGGCGCAATCGATCAAGACGGTAAAGTGCAAGCGGTCGTTCGTTTATTTAATAACAAAACCGTAACTTGCCTTGAAACAGGTGTCGAAGGTTATTACGTTTGCGATTCGTGCAACAATTTCATCGGCGCGGTTCGCTTCCGCAAATCGCACGACACTTTCAGTGAAAATCTTCAGACAGCAAAGGATAAAAAAGATTCTATTCCTTACGGTTGCACTAACGACGGTGTTAATTATTACACGTGCTCGGGTTGCAAAACTCGTTTGAGCGACATAGTTCTTGCGCACCATTCTTATGTTTACAACACACTTGTCCCCGTAAAAACCGGTAGCACTATTAGTAGTTGGAAGCTTATGGGCACTTGTAGCGTATGCAACGATTCGACCGGCTCTATCTCCGTTACTGCGAAAAGAATCTGGGAAGCGAATTGCGAACAAGGAGACGTATACTCTGCAAATTGGGGCGACGATACTTTCACCTACGAAGATAAAGCCACTCAGAAAAAACACACATATTTAGACAAAGACTCGAACGTTATCGATATCGATCAGAATAAGGTATATTTGATTAGCAAAATATCTGACGTTAAACTTTTTGCTAATTGCAATAATGCTCTTTGCTCCGACGAAGGCAATTTAGCGCTCTTTACATGCAAGGGATGTAACGAACGCTGTACTGTTTTGGTAAAATACGATCACAGCAGACCTGCTTCCGGCGTTACTCGTTACGATGCGAACTGTACCGAAAACGAAAGAGACGCTTTCGTTTGCACCACTTGCAACAAACCCATAACCGAGGATGTTGTGGGCGGAAAGGCGAAGTTAGGGCACGATTACGAAAAAGAAATTTCCGAGCCCACTCTAACCGCCGGAGGTCATGCGAAAATAACTTGTAAGCGTTGTAAATTGGGTGTTTCTATCGATCTTAATCCGCTCAACGAAAACGATTATACGTATAAGAAGAACGTAATAACCCCCAGTTGCGATAAAGAAGGTAAGGATACTTACACTTACTACGTTAAGGGTTCCGACGGCAAAATATTTGCCACGTTAGAATTTTCGGTAATAACGGATAAAGAGCCGCATCAAGATCCCGGCGAAAGCGAATACAAAGTAGCTAATATCGAGGGCGAATATTGGGAAGGCTACCTTTGCGAGAAGTGCAAAAAATTCGTAAAGGTCAGAAAGAAAAGCAACTGACAAAAGCGAATAAATAAAAGAAAAAAGCGTAGCGAGGCGAAAAAAGCATAATCGCGGCGCTTTTTTTGATTTTGGGCGTTTTTTTGCTTGCAATGTTTTAAGATTTGTTATAAAATTATAAGGCTGTACTAGACGGGGAGTTAGCGGTGCCCTATACTTGCAATCCGCTATAGCAAGGTCGAAAGGTCCGCCTAGGCGTTCCGTATGGACGGTCTGCCGACGGTAAGGAGCGTTGATCGCAAGGTCTTATGCAACGAGCAGCCGTGAACCGTGTCAGGATAGGGATATAGCAGCACTAAGCGGTTTTGTCTCGTGTGCCATAAGGAAGCTTTGCAGTAGCCGCCTGCCGCCGTAGCGCGTCGGTGCGGGGCGTCGAAGCGGAACGTACAGCTTTTTTGTATAATTCGGGATAATTCATTCGGGTTATTCCGTTTTTTTAAGCGAAAGCGTTTTCTTTTATTCCAAAACGAGCGCGAGCCCGCAAAAACGCTTTACAAAAGTTTGTATATTTGTTAAAATATAGCTAGTTAAATAGCGAATCCGAAAAATCGGATACAGCGGAAACAAGTTCGAAAAGCAAGGCTTTAAAAGCGAGTTCGGGATGGTGTAAGCCGAATTAAAGTTCTTTTCGGGTATCCTTCCGCGAGCACGTTCCGCGAAAGCGAGGCGGCACCGACGATTTTGTCTTTTTGCTCGGCAAGTAATAATTACAAGCCGCGTTCGAGGAAGCGAAAATCGAGGTACTGCGGGCGAAATAACGGGCGCGTTCCGCCGCGAAAAGGCGGGTAGAGTGCGACGAAATTTTTGCGTTCTTGTTTTTTGCCGTCGGCAATTTTGCTAGTGCGACTAATTTTCGTCGAAAAAGAGTGGTACCGCGGAACATCCGTCTCTTGATTGGCAGAAAGCTGCAATCGAGGCGGAGTTTTTTATTTGTTTAAAAGTCGCCGATATAACTTGCGATTTTTCCCTCGGTATCTTGAATGTGTATTCAGCAAACGGCACCTCGTTAATTGCGGCAAAAGTAAAAAAAGAAAAAAGCGCGAAAGCAAACGAAAACGAAGCATAAACAAAGACAAAAAAGGAGCGTTATGTATAAAAAGGTAGACAATTCGCTTAATTTTTTAGATCGCGAAAAGCAGATTTTAAAATTTTGGAACGACGAAAAAATCTTCGAACAGAGCATGGATAAGCGTAAAGACGGCGAAGAATTTTGTTTTTACGACGGACCGCCCACGGCGAACGGCAAGCCGCACATCGGGCATGTGTTAACGCGCGTTATGAAGGACATAATACCGCGTTACAAAACGATGAAAGGCATGCACGTCGCGCGCAAAGCGGGGTGGGATACTCACGGCTTACCCGTCGAGCTGGAAATCGAAAAAAAGCTCGGCTTAGACGGCAAGCAAGATATCGAAAAATACGGGATCGAGCCGTTCATCAAGCAGTGCAAGGAGAGTGTTTGGAAGTACGTAGGCGAATGGCAAAAGATGTCCGACCGCATCGGATATTGGGTAGACATGGAGCACCCCTACGTCACTTACGACGACAATTATATCGAATCCGAGTGGTGGGCGCTCAAAAAAATATGGGAAAAAGGCTTACTTTACAAGGGCTATAAAATCGTACCTTATTGCCCGCGTTGCGGCACGGCTCTTTCCTCGCACGAGGTAGCGCAAGGCTATAAAGACGTAAAAGAAAAGTCGGTTTTCGTAAAATTCAAAATAAAAGGCGAGGATAAATTTTTCCTTGCTTGGACGACCACGCCTTGGACGCTTCCGTCGAACGTCGCGCTTTGTATGAACGCGAACGAAAACTACAGCGAAATAATCGCCGAAGACGGTACTCATTATATTTTAGCCGAGGCGCTTTGTCCGAAGTTATTCGAAAATTATCAAACCGTCAGCGTAAAAACGGGCAAGGAATACGAGTTTACCGAATACGAGCCTATGTTTAATTACGCGCTCGGCAGTTTTAAAGAAAAGGCGTATTACGTAACCAACGCCGATTACGTAACCTTAACGGACGGCACGGGCATAGTTCACATAGCGCCCGCGTTTGGCGAGGACGACAGCGCGGTTGGCAAAAAATACGGACTTCCGTTCGTTCAAATGGTAGACGCTCGCGGTCGATTCGTCGACGAAGCCGCCGATTACAAGGGTATTTTCTGCAAAGACGCAGACAAGCAGATAATCGCCGATTTAAAGGCGCGCGGCGTACTTTTTAAAGAGATGCTTTACGAGCACAGCTATCCTTTCTGTTGGCGTTGCAACACTCCGCTTTTATACTACGCGCGCAGTAGCTGGTTCATAAAAACCACCGCAGTTAAAGAGCAACTTTTAAAAGCCAACGCCTCCGTAAATTGGATGCCTCCCACAATCGGCACGGGGCGTATGGGCAATTTCTTAGAAAACGTAATCGACTGGGGCTTATCGCGCGAGAGATATTGGGGCACTCCGCTCCCGGTATGGGTATGCGCGGACTGCGGCAAAGTCCACGTCATCGGCTCGCGCCAAGAATTAAAGGAATTAAGCGGTAAAGAAGGGATAGAACTTCATCGTCCGTATATCGACGAGGTAACCTTTAAGTGCGACAAATGCGGCGGAGAAATGCACCGCGTAAAAGACGTTATCGACTGTTGGTTCGACTCCGGTTCAATGCCTTTTGCTCAGCTTCACTATCCGTTTGAGAACAAAGAGCTTTTCGAAAAGCGCTTCCCTGCGGACTTTATAAGCGAGGCGGTCGACCAAACGCGCGGCTGGTTCTACACTCTTTTGGCTGTTTCCGTACTGCTGTTTGATAAAGCGCCGTTTAAAAACTGCATAGTTTTAGGTCACGTCAACGACAAAAACGGAATAAAAATGAGCAAGCACATAGGCAACGTCGTCGATCCGTGGAGCGTTTTGGACAAACAGGGTGCCGATGCCGTAAGATGGTATTTCTACACGTCGTCCGCGCCGTGGCTTCCCTCGCGTTTTTACGACGAAGCGGTAAGCGAAGG
>CAYVKZ010000049.1:0-11972 GCA_964452295.1 uncultured Acidiphilium sp. | reverse complement strand
GCGTGAATATAACCTAGTAATCATTAAGAGGAGAGGAATCTTATGAAAAAGCACTATTTACTAAAACTTTTCGCTACGGTGATGCTTTTAGCAATCGCGCTTACGGCGCTTGTCGCTTGCGATGCCGAAAGTTTAAAAGTCACCTTTATGCTGGACGAACAAGAAGTTTACAAAGTCGTCGATTTAGAAAGCGGCGACGAGGTAAAACTACCCGAAGAGCCTACTAAAGACGGCTTCGTTTTCGACGGCTGGTATTTAGACAAAGGCACTTGGGAAAAACAATTTTTCGGCAAAATAGAAGATCCCACCGTTTTGGCGATAGTCGTTTACGTTAAATGGACCGAAGGTGTACCTTCGGAAAATCCGCCTTCCGGAGATTTACCCTCGGATAAATGTAAGCACGAGAATACTAGCGCGATAGAACTTTCGGTTGACGGTTGCAATCATAAATACCTTTTAGTTTGTTCCGATTGCGGCATCGTTACCGGTAGTCAAACGGTTGTGGAACATACTTGGTCTGAAGAACCTATTGATTTCAAACGTGAAAGCTGTTTAGTCGGAGCACATACCGCTATTTATTGCGTTAAATGTGGCGCGAAAAACGCAGATACTATTGTTTATAAATCCATCGATGAAGACGGTTTGTGCTATGACGAACATAAGAGCGTAAAAGAAGTTACATATCTCGATAACGAATACGAATGCGTTTCTCAAACTATTACCGCTAAGATTTGTACCGATCCTGATTGTATCGATAACTTCATAGAAACTATCAATATTGTAGAGGCGCCCGGTCACGATTGGAGTGATTGGAAGGTTGCTAACGGAGCCGATATGGCTGACGGTGTAACCGAAGGCATACTTGTTCGTACTTGCTCTTTGTGTACTAACAAAGCCGCTGATTTAAAAACAACTGATTATAAGAGAATTATTCCTTCGCTTAAACTTCATAAAAAAGATGCGGACGGTAACGATGTTATTGAAAACGGCAAGCCTGTTGCTACCGTAGGAAACAATCCTTGGTATACGTATACGAAAGGTACGGGTAAGAGCTGTTCTACCGATGGCAGAGACGATGAATATTCGTTTACTGCACCCGACGGAAAAACTGTAGTAATTAAATTAAACGTTAGAACCAATCATTATCTCGTTGTTGACGGCGAGAAAAAATATTTAGAAGTAGGTAATGTATACTGCACTGCCGACTTTGAAGATGGACAACTTAAAGTGCTTGGCGGTTCTAGTAGAGAAACTTGCAGAAGCGCAGGTACTGACGGATATTATGTATGCGCTGAATGTGACTATTGTATTTCTATTTTTGTACGTAAGGCACACGAAACTTACGACGAGGAAAAGCACACTTTGTTAGATGACAAGAGGGATGCAACTTGTAAATATTCAGGATATTTTAGCTATACTTGTAGCGTATGTGGCGAAATGGCTTGTGCGGTCCTACCTGAGCTTGGTCATGAGTGGGTGTGCGATTCGGCTACCGCAGTTGTCGACGGTGAGTTAACCTTAAACGTAAGCTGTAATAGATGCTCAGAAAATAAGGCTATAACCGCTACCGCCGAAGAGCTTAACGTTGCTCCTGCTTGTACCAAAGCAGGATATAAGGGTTATACCAATATTACAACTAAAGACGGAGTTGTTCTTGCGGACATCGTTGATGGCATTGAAAGACCCCTTGTGGTAAAAACCGAAACGATTCCTGCTCTTGGACATAATCATAAGACTCTTGGCAGATTAACTTCTGCAGACCTTGAAAAGGCTTTTGATATAAGAGAAACGAAATATCAAGATGCCTTTAAATTGATACTAACGACTACTGTAAGAGAAGTTACTTGTGGTTCTACCGCAGAAAATGCAGTAGGCGGCTACTTTATTTGTACCGAATGTGGGCAGTCTGTTAAAGTGTCACTTTACAAATCACATACCGGCGAAGCTAAAGTTGTAGAGGGGAATGGTGACAGAGCCGCTACTTGTACCGAAGCCGGACAAATGACTATCGATGGAACTTGTACTGATTGCGGAAAATCCGGCACTGTAATAATCCCCGCGCTGGGTCATATTAAAGTCTATACTTACAATTATGACGAAGAAAGTGAAAAATGGACTGTTTCTTGGCATTGCGAACGTGAAGGTTGCAGTAATTGTGGCAAGCTTGAAAATATAAAAGACGTAGAGGTTACTTCTAAATCTACTTGTAATAAAAACGGCTCCGCTGTTGTTTCTTTCACTGATGGTACGGATGATAAAGTTATTGCTCTTACTAAAACCTGTCACACTTTAGGCGATAGGGAGATGATTCTCTGTTATCAAACCGAATTTACTGTTAGTGCTAACGATGAAGCTATTCTTTATTCTAACGGCAAGGTTGTTTATAACTACGAAAAACTTAGTAATATAAATTTGTTAGTTGAGGTAAATGATTTAAAATGTAGCTATGCGGATTTTGAAAATCTCACTGTCGTTAATGCTTACTTTACTTGTGCTGTATGTTCTGCTCAATATCAAATATATGTTGGAAAAGATCACGTATTGAAATACGATACGACAGAAGGCTCGAATAAAGCTGCTACTTGTACCGAAGTAGGTAATATAAAGGCAACTTGCAAAAATTGTAATTATGCAATCGACGAACTTATTGCGCCTTTAGGGCATGACGTAGTCGTTACCATGGCTGACGGAAAGGTTAAATTTACTTGCAAACGTGCAGGATGTAACGCGGAAGCTATTGAAAAAGATATTCCCTCTTATGGTGACGTGTTCAAATCCGTAGACGGTGTACTCGTTGCTACAAGCAATGACGTTTGGAAAGTAGAACTTATTAGTAGCAATGCCGCAACTTGTACTACTTCTGCTACATATAAACTCACTTTAAAGAAGAGTGCTCTTGAATCTTTAATTGGCGACGATAATAAAAATGCTTGGATTGATGCGGGTATAGTTGTAGCTATCGAAGTAACCAAATCCGCCGATCATGATGTTGCAGGTCAACAAGAAATCAGCTGGACTTCTAATGGTTGTTATTATGTCGGTCACATTTGTAAAAAATGCGGAAACGTAATTCCTAATGACTAAGACTAATCTTATTGTTGTTAGTTAAACAAAAAAACTATAATAAAAAGCTCGCTTTCGCGAGTTTTTTATGTTTTGAAATTGTTTTATACGTCATCTTGAGCGAGCGTTTTTTTACCGTCATCCCGAGCGTAGTCGAGGGATCTCATTGGAATTGTCCGTAAGTAATCAAACAAGATTTTGACCCCGACTTTGCTCGTAAAACTCGCTCCGCTCAGAATGACGGTGTTAAAAATGCGACAACCCTTCAGTCAACTTCGCTGACAGCTTCCCTTACACAGGGAAGCCTTTTTTGCATTGCTTGCGCTTAAAATAAAAACCCGCCGAAGTAGCCGTTAATCGACCTATAGGCGGGTTTATTATGTTTTTTATATCGTTTTCGGACTATTCGAATTTTAAAATAATTTCGCCTTTGCCGCTGTTCGGAATGCGATATTCGGGTAGAGGTGCGGGACCGCAAGCGTTAGAACCCGAGCCGCTCATGTATAAATCCAAGCACAAATAAACGTATTCGCTCGGTTTAAGCTCGTCGTCGTGCAATGCGCTTTCGATTTGTTCGGAAGAATAGGGCAGTGCCGAAAAAGAACGCATTCCGAAGGCGGAAATCGAATTTTTGCCGTCTGATATTTTTGCGTATTCGGCGCCGCAATGGCTGCCGCTTTCTTGAGGCTTGGCGTAGTGGAAATATTCGTTTTCGACCAAGCTTTCGTATTCGCCTTTAAAGGCAAAATCGCAGCAATCGCAGTAAGTTTCTTGCGGACCGCGCGCCAAATATTTGAGCTTGTTAAAGCTTTTATCCGCCTTTATAACAAAGCCGATGCGGGGCAGATATTCGCAAAAATCGCGCGCGATTTTCGTGTGTTTTGCGCTTAACTTAACGCCTTCCGTAAAAAATTCGTAAGACAAATTCGCGCTGAAAATCGGGCGACGCCCTGCGCTCGCTATTAAAAGATTAAAGCTTAATTTGTTTTGCTTTATCGAGTATTTAATAACGTTCGGTTTGGCGTAGCGCAAAAAGTAATTATTCCACTGTATCGCTTGATATTTGTCGTTATCCATCGGTGCGCGCCAAATATTCCAACGCACGCCGTCAAGTGAAAGTTTTTTGAAGCTTACGCGCGTGATTTCGCCGGTGTCTTCGTCGATTTCATAATCGATCTTGCCGCAAGAAACAAGCAATTTGCCTGCGCTTTTTTCGATTTTTACGGGTGATGAAGTTAGTTTTTCGGCTTCGCTTTCGCGTGGGGGGATATAGCTTCCGAGCTGTTCGCGCGCCACTTCGTTATCGCCCTTAAAATAGCGAACGGTGAAAAATTGCGCGTTAAAATCCACAAAAAGTGTTTTGCGCGGCTCTACCGCGATTTTTATTCTAGACTCATTTTTGCCGTCGTTTATTAAAAGTTCGCCTTCTTCGATAGCAAAGAAGTTTTTATTAAAGATTGTAAATCCGTTGCCTTTTTTAACGAATTTAAGGGGCTGATATGCCTTTTTCATCGAAAGCGTGCCAGCTTTTATGCGTCTGTCCGCGCTTACTATTCCGTCTATGCAGAAGTTGCCGTCGTGTTCGAATTCACCGAAATCACCGCCGTAGCGCTCGGTTTTGCCGCCGTAAGTCACGCCGTGGTCAGCCCACTCCCAAACGAATCCTCCCATAAGACGCGGGGAACTTTCGAAAAGTTCGCAATATTCTTTAAAACTTCCCGGACCGTTGCCCATAGCGTGCGCGTATTCGCACATAACGAAGGGCTTTGTTTCGCGTTCGTCGGTTAGAAATTCGTCTTTAATCCAATCGACGTTTACGTACATGCGACTCACCATATCGAGCGGCGCGGCGTAATATTCGTCTAGCGGATAGTTTTCGCGCGAGCGGCAGTTGATATTTTCGTAGTGAACGGGCAGATCGTCTAATTGTTTAACGAAGTTTGCGGCGGCGATTAAGTTTTTGCCCCAGCCGGACTCGTTGCCCAGCGACCAAATCACAACGGAAGGGAAGTTTTTGTGTTCTTCCACGTTGCACTCTTGGCGCATTTTTATGGCGTTTAAAAAGCGGTCGTCCTCGGCGAGTTGCGAATAACCTTTATAACAATCGTCTAGGGTTTTACGTTCGTCGCCGCAATCGTCGCAGCCGTGCGATTCGAGGTCGGTTTCGCTCATAACGTATAATCCGTAGCGATCGCACATTTCGTAAAACAGCGGCGAAGAAGGATAGTGCGACGTTCTAACCGCGTTTACGTTTAGCGACTTCATCAAAAGAATATCCTTAAGCATATCTTCTTTGCAAACGGCGGCGCCTTTTTCGGGGTGGAAGTCGTGACGGTTAACGCCGTAAAGTTTTACGGGCTTACCGTTTATCAAAAACAATCCGTTTTTAACCTGACTCGTGCGAATTCCCGCGCTTAAGAATATGCTTTCGCCCTGACTTTTTATTATTACGTCGTAAAGATTAGGTTGTTCGGCGCTCCAAAACTCGGCGTTTTCTATCGTAAACGAGTGTTCTTTGCCGCCGTCTACCGTTGCGACTTGATTTTCAACGCTCACCTCGGCGCTTACGTCGCTTTTGTTAATAAAGGTTATAACGCCGTTTTTACCCGAGATTTTTGTTTTGATTTTAAAATCGGTTAAGTGTTTTTTGGGGCGGCGTAAAATGTATACGTCGCGGAAAATGCCCGTAAAACGCCATTTGTCTTGGTCTTCTAAATAGCTTCCGAAGCAGAATTTAAGCACTAAAACGTCGATTTTGTTTTCGCCGTCTTGCAAAAAGTCGGTTATATCGAATTCCGAAATGCGGTGTGAAATCTGCGAAAATCCTGCAAAATTGCCGTTTACGTACAAATAGAAGCAAGAATCCACGCCCTCGAAAACTATATACGCTTTTTCGCCGTTTTTGTTATAGCTAAAGCGGCGCGAATAATGATAGGCGGGGTTTTTTGCGGGAACTCCGGGCGGATCGAAAGGGAAGGGGTAGCGAATATTCGTATATTGAAAATAATCGTAGCCGAAATATTGCACGCAAGAGGGAACGGTTATTTTTTTCTCGCCGTCCTTTTCCCAAAATCCGTCGGCATTGCTTACGCTTTCGTAAGCGGTTATTTTCCAACTGCCGTTAAGCGACAAAAATCGCTTGCTGTCCTCGCGCTCGTGCGATAGTTGCGCGTTTTCTTCAAAAGGTACGTAATAAGAACGCGGCTTTTCGAGCCCGATGCATTTATCCGTTTCGTAATATTTTTTTAGCATTTTTTCTCCCTGAATATTCTTCGGTTTAATATTTTTTAGTTTGTATTTTTCGGTTTAAATTTTTTGGTTTAAATGTGAAAAACGTTTATTTTATGAATAGTAACGTTATCGCTAAAGCGTATCTCGTCGCCGTAGCTTGCGAAAACGCACAAGCGCGCGGTTTTCATCTCGCCGCCCGTTTGCTGAACCGTAAATGCGGCTTTTTCTATTCCGTTTATAAAAATTTGAACGCGAGGTTGATCTAAGCCGCTTGTTTTTGTCGAGTAAACGGCTTCTGCTGTTACTTTGCCGCTGCCAATCATTTTTATCGAATTGTTATTTACGTCCAGAGAGTAAATGATTTTCTCTTTACCGTCGTCGTTTGCGTTTGCTCCGTTTGCATCGTTTTTGCAATCGAATTCTCCCTTTTTAAAGGTTTGCGTTTGCATTATACATTCTAGCATATGTTTTGCGCAGCGCTGAATTTCGGCTAATTTTAAGTTGCCTTTTTCAAGTTCCGCCAAAACGTCGTCGCCCGAATTAAGCGCGTCCGAAGTTACCATAAGCGCGTCGTTTTGCGCTTTTATCATTTGCGAAACGTTTTTAACGTCGAAAGTGCCGTCGTATTTGTCCGCTTTAGCCCACCAGTCGCTCATAACAAAGCCTTTATAGCCCCATTCGCGGCGCAAAATAATGTCGGTAAGTCCTGCGTTTGAGCATGCCGTAAGCCCGTTTATACGATTGTAAGAGGTCATAATCGCAAGCGTTTTTCCGCTTTTTACGGCGATTTCAAAGGGCTTTAAATAAATTTCGCGAAGAGCGCGTTCGCTTAAAATTTCGTTTTCGCCTTCGCGCCCGTTTTCTTGATTGTTAACCGCAAAATGCTTGGGTACGGCGATTATTCCGTTATCGTAAAAATGCGAGCAAATCGCCGCGGCAAAACTCCCGGCAAGAAGGGGATCTTCCGAAAGATATTCGAAGTTTCTGCCGCCGCAGGGGTGGCGGTGAATATTAACGCCGGGGGCTAAAATTACGTCGATTCCCTTAGCCGAAAGCTCGTCCGAAAAACCCTTGAAAATTTCGGCAATGCCCTCTAGATCCCAGGTGGAGGCTAAAAGCGTGCCAACCGGGATACATACGAATTGCGTTCCGTCCGTCGTTCGCGGTCCCGAAGGACCGTCGCATAAAGTAATTACGGGTACGCCGTGATTTTTCAAATAGTCGGTAATGCCGCCCATAACTCCCGCGGCACCCGCAACGCAAGCTTTGGCGCTGCCCCAGCCTTCGCCGCGGCAGAGGCACGCGAGCTGATCGGTCGGGAACTGGGCGATAAATTCGTCTAGAGAGCATTTGCCGCTTTCAACGTCTTTAAGCGAATAGCCTTTGTCGCCCGAATAGGGGATTTCTTCGGGAATTTCTGTTTTTTCGTCGCGGGGATAACCCTTGACGGTTTCGTTTCCGAACGGCGTTATGCGCGTGAAGTTTTGAGTGGGGTGGAGCGCGTCGCTCGTTTTTTTAACGTAAACGTCTTTTTCGAGCGCGTAAACGCCTGCTTTTTCACAGTTTACGCAGTCCGTCCCTACGAAAATTTCGTAGTCGCCGCGTTCTAAAACGAATGCTCTGCCGAAGCCGCAAGCGTTTTTATCGTCGAACGCGCACATGTTTTTCGCGTTAAATTCAAAGTTTAGCGTTTGTTCTTCGTTCGGCGCTAAATTTTTGGTCTTTTTAAAGGCGATAAGTTCGCGCTTCGCCTTGCCTAGCTTGCCTTGCGGCGCCGAAAAATAAATTTGTAGCGTTTGCTTGCCGCTCGATTTGCCAATATTGGTTACTTTTACGGTTATTTTTACGGTTTCGCCGTCGATTGCGAAGTTTTCGGTCTTTATAGAAAAACTAGTGTAGCTTAAGCCGTAGCCGAAGGGATAAATTATTTTTTCGGGGTGAAACGTAAGTAAATATCTATAGCCTACGTAAATATCTTCGGTGTGTTCGTTTTTTTCGGGACTTCCGAAAGGAATTTCGTCGTACGCGCTTAAATCCGCGCTAGAGGAGGGGAGTTTGCCCGACGGATTGACTTTTCCGAGCAAAACGTCCGCGGCGGCGGCTCCGCCTTCCTGTCCGCCTTGCCAAACCAAAAGCAATCCGTTAATTTTGCGTTTTTTTGCCCAAGAAAGATCTATTAAATTGCCGCTGTTTATAACCACCGCAACCTGTTTAAAGTGTTTGCAAATCAAATCCAAGGCGAGTTCTTCTTCGTCGGTGAGCAAAAATTCGCCTTTTACGGCGTGCATGTCGAACGCTTCGCCGAAAACGCGACATATAACCATAAGCGCTTTATCGCAACGCTTCGCGGCGTTTTTAACGAATTCTTCGTTTAATTCGGGCTGTTTTTGAACGGAGGGGACGTGCCAGCCGTCGCCCGCGTCGCAAGGATTATCCTTTATAAAATCTTTATAAAAAGCTTCTACTTGTTCGTCGATTTTTATTTCTTTGCGCAAACAAGAGTTTATATCGGTTATGTATTCGCACTGAACGTTCCCGCCAGAGCCCGAACCGCTTTTAACGTATTCGAATTGTTCTCGCCCGAAAACCGCAACGTTATCGGTTTTTAAAAGGGGCAAAATCCCATCGTTTTCAAGCAGAACGCAGCCCTCTGCCGCGACTTTTCGGCAACTTTTTAAATAATTTTCAGTGTTCATGGTTTGTTTTCTCAAAAGTATTTTATGGCTACATTATACATTATAACGACTAACTTTTGCAAATAAAAATATGCTTTTTATATTTTTTTTGCTGCTTTTATTTGCTTTATTTAAGAATGTTTTTCGCAATGCAAGCATGGCGAGCTTAATTATTTTTTATAAAAACACCGCGAATTTAGTATTTTTAATCGCCGCATCGTCAAATTTGATTGATTTTTTGCATGAAGTATCGTCAAATTTGATTGATTTTTTGCATGAAGTATCGTCAAATTTGATTGATTTTTATTGACAAAAGGATTTTTTTATGTTACACTGAGAGAAGAAATAGAGGTAGGCTATGTTAAAAAGAAAGATTTATCAAACTTTATCGGATTGGAAAAATAATAAACATAACGAATGCCTGTTGATAAAAGGTGCAAGGCAGGTCGGGAAATCGTTTATTATCAGAGAATTCGGACAAAAAAACTATAAAAGTTTTATAGAATTAAATTTTTATCAGCATCCGGAATATATTTCTATTTTCGACGGAGATTTAACTCCGAACGAGATTTATAAAAGGATTTCTCTGCAGTTGTCGGGCTCGAAGTTTATAGAAGGAAAAACCCTTATATTTTTAGACGAAATACAGCATTGCCCGAACGCGCGCACGGCAATCAAATTTTTAGCGCAAGATAATCGATACGACGTTATTTCTTCCGGTTCGCTTTTGGGACTGCATTATAAAGAAATCGTGTCTATTCCTGTCGGATACGAAAAACAAATCGATATGTATGCTCTGGATTTCGAAGAATTTCTTTGGGCTTACGGATATGACGACGACGCGATTAAAAACATTAAAAAATATTTTTTATCCAAAGAAAAAATTCCTTGTGCCGTTAACGATAAATTTCGGCAAATCTTGCGTGAATATCTGGTAGTAGGCGGAATGCCCGACGTTGTAAACACTTTTTTTAAAACGCAGAATTTTCAAGCGGTGCATCAAAAGCAAACGGATATTTTGCGCGAATATGAAGAAGATATTAAAAAATACGCAAAAACACCAGATAGGCAAAAGATAAAAGATTGTTATTATTCTATTCCCCGACAATTAGCGAAAGAATATACTAAATTCCAATATTCCGTCGTTAGTTCTCGCAGTACGGCAACCAAGTACGAGAATGCCTTGGAGTGGCTAGACGACGCAGGGATGATTCGACGCGTTTATAACGTTTCTACGCCGCAGTTGCCCTTAAAAGCGTATGAAAAGCAAAACGAGTTTAAAGTATATGCGACGGATATCGGTTTGGCGACTGCGCTTTTCGGGTTCGAAACGCAAGCCGCGCTAGTGCAAGATATTTTAAAAGGTCCTGCAAAAGGCGGTATTTATGAAAATCTGATTTTCGATATGCTTATAAAAAAAGGTGTAGATTTACATTATATCAAAAAGGAAAACAGTTCGCAAGAAATCGAATTTTTAATCGAGCAAAATTGTTCGGTTATTCCCATAGAAGTTAAAAGTAAAAGGGGAGAAACGCGTTCGTTAAATGAATTTTTAAAAGAATGGCACCCCCCGTATTCTTACAAATTAACGGATACGAATATCGGCGAATCACGAAATAAAATTACAATGCCTCATTATATGGCGTCGTTTATTTAACTCTATTTTTATAATATTTTTACATGAAAAAACGAACCCTTAAAATTGCTTTAGTCAAGCGTTTTAGGGGTTCGTTTTTTAACGTTTTTTAGGAGATGAGCTTTTTTAATAAATTAGTCGTCGATTAGTTTTAATCTTTTTTGTTCTTTTGCGCTGTTTTTTCGGCGGCGGCTTTTGCGGCTTGGCAATGCGCGCAATTTCCTCCGCATTCGCCGCAGTCGCAAGTAGGTTTGCCTTGTATGCGCTTTATTATTCTGCTTGCGATAACGCCTATAACCACAGCCGCGCAAACTATTATTAAAATTATTTCAAGTGGTCCCATAGCTATAAGCTCCTTTTTTAGCGGATATTCGTTCGAAAAATTATTAAGCTTTAGCCGCTTTTTTGTTTCTCATAACTATGAAAGCTACGACGATAGCAACTGCGGCAGCCCAGATGAAGGCGGTCCACCACCAAGAACCTATCGTATAAACGGCTGCAGCCACTAAGTAAGATGTGACGAGCCAGAACACGAGCGTCCAGTTAAATCTGCTTTTGCTTTGAAGTTCGGACTTCGCCGTCGCAACGGCTGCAAAGCAGGGGATGGTGGTCATGTTAAACGCTATGAACGATATGAGTGCAGGAACGCTTATGCCCGTTGCCTGAATCATAGCGACGACTGCGTCTACTCCGTCTTCGGCGGCGATGTCTAAACCGCCTAAGTTAAGCGAACCTATCGCGCCGAGGCAAGCCGCCAAGGTTGCGAAAGTAGAAATAACGTTTTCTTTGGCGATAAGCCCCGCCACCGCGGCGAGAACGAACACCCAGCCGTATTCGCCGAGCTGACTTCCGAAACCGAGCGGCGTAAACAAAGGTTGGAACAGCATGCTTAGCTGAGCCAAAATGCTGTTGTTTATCTCTTCGTCTTCGAGCAATTTCCATTGGAAACTGAAGTGCGACAAAACCCAAATAACCACGGTAGAAGCGAATATTATGGTGAACGCTTTTTTAACGAAGTGTTTCGTTTTATCCCACAAATGCGCCATAAGGTTTTTAAATTGCGGCGCGTGATATGCGGGGAGCTCCATAATAAAGGGAGGTGTTTCGCCTTTTAGCGTGGTCGAACGCATTAAAAGAACCGAAAGAATAGCGACTATAATGCCTAAAAGATACATTCCGTAGGTTATTAAGTCCGCGTTGCCGAAGCCGAAAGCAGCTACTATAGCGCCCGCAACCGCAGTTAAAATGGGAAGCTTTGCTCCGCAAGAGAAGAAAGGAATAACGCGAACCGTTGCCGTTCTTTCTTTTTCGTCTGCCAAAGTTCTGGTGTTGATCATTGCGGGAACGGAGCACCCGAAGCCCATTAT
>CAYVKZ010000048.1:0-12099 GCA_964452295.1 uncultured Acidiphilium sp. | reverse complement strand
CGTCGGAAGTCCACCAAACGGTGTCTTTCGAGTTTTCGTCCATAACGATGTATTTGTCCTTAGGCGAGCGACCGGTATAAATACCCGTCATAACGTTGACCGCGCCGAGTTCGCTGACCTGCCCTTTTTCGTAACCCGTAAGTGCGGGGTTGGTTTCTTCGGCGAAGAGTTCTTCATACGAAGGATTGTAAACGACTTCGGTCGTCCCTACGATGCCATACTTGGTTAAATCGATGTTTTTCATTGTTTTACCTCGCTGTTTTACTTTTTATTTATAGTTTTATTTTTTTTCGTCTTTTAATTCGGAAAGAATAATAATATGCCCGCGATTTCAGTTTTTAGATTTTGCGATTAGGCGGTTCGCGATTGCGCTTTATCGTTACGCGATTACTCTTTTGCGTTACGCGATTAAGATTTGTCGCTGTGCTTACAAATCAATTACCGCCAAAACTTGATCGTTTCGCCCTTCAACCGATAGTCGTTAGAGAATTGCGAAGGGTCAAGGCGCTTTAATTCCGCGCAACCCATATTTCCGATGATAACATTATACACTCTTTTTTAAAAAAAGAAAAGCGTATTCACGCGACTTTTATTTTTTGGCAATATTTTTTGGCGTATTGTTTTTTTCGAAGAATCTTGATTGATTACTTACGGATTATTCCGACAAGATCCCTCGGCTACGCTCGGGATGGCAGTGAAAAACCCGCCGAAAGCATCGATAATCGACCTATAGGCGGGTTTTTATGTATTCTATTTTTAAAAATCAACTATTCTTAGTCGAGTTTATCCGCTAGCAAAATTGAGCTTAGCCGATATCGGTAAGCGAAGCCGCGGCAATGCTTTGACCTACGCGACGCGAATTTTCGTCGGGCATTTCAATGCTGACGGAAGCGTATTCGGGGAATTCGCTTTTTAAAACTTCGGTGGCACGCTTAATGATTATATCTCCGCCCTTGCCGCTGGTAACTCTGCCTAAAAGCAACAAGTGTTTGATATCGTAAAATTCGCTATAGAAAGCAATCGAATAGCCTAAATAAATGCCGATATCGTCGTAAATCGAGGCAGCCATTTGATCGTCGTTTTTCATAAGCGCTTGAATTTCTTTAAGTTTTTCGGCGGGAGAAAGTTTTTCGTCGAACTTATACCCCGCGTATTCGGCAAGCTTAATAACGCCGTCTTGAGAGAAATACTTAACTCCGCAGCCGTAATCGCCGCTCCATTCGTCTACCATAGCAGACTTATTGAAATCTACCGGGACGAAAGCGAGTTCGCTGAGCCAACCGTTAAGCGTGCCGCCCAAATTGATATAACCGCCCGCCTCGCTGGTGCCCATGGCAATACCCAAAATACCGGTGTCGTTTAAGTCGATAGCGCCGGCTAAAGCGGTAACGTCGCCGTCGTTTGCGACCTCGATAGGCGCGCCGATTTCCTTAGCGATGTCCGTATACATAGTGCGAACGTGTTTTTTGAAGTCGTCCTCGGGAACTTTCAAAAAGAGCGAGGCAACCATGATTTTATTATCTACGTAAACGCCCGCGCTCGAAACGCCGATTGCGTCTACCCTAGGCATTTTAGAAGCCGCGGTAAGCATAGCTTGCTTAATGCCCTCGTAATGATATTTATAGTCCGAATTGATTTTGGGGAACCAAACGACTTCTTCGCTATAAACGACCTCGCCGTCGATAACCGCGCTTACCTTACGATCGCTCCCCCCGGCGTCGAAGCCGATACGACAACCGTTAAGATGCCCGCCGATTGCCAAAGAACACTTCTTTTCGGCAGGGAAATTGTTTTCGTTAACGCAAACGACTTCGAAATCGCGTTCGTAAACGCCCGCCATAAAGTTACGGTCGAAATCGCGCGCGCCTCCCGCCGAATACGCCGCTTTAATGTGCTCGTAAACGTAATCGTCGCCGCAAATATAAATTTTATAACCGCCGGCTACCCATAAAATGGATTTAATCATACGCTCGGCAATCTCGAAATTGCGTTGCTTTTTAGCTTGATCGTTCGAATCGAAAATATCAAGCGAATAAACGTAATTATATCCGTTATTGCGCTCGATGCAGATTTTAAGCGTTTTATGCGCGTCGTTTTTAACGTCCTCTTTAAAAGAACGTAATGCAACTATCATGGGCATAAAGCCTTTGTCGTAACGAGGTTGATACTTCATGTAATTTTCTCCTAACGATTTATTTTTTTACTAGCTATAGTATAACTCATTTTTCGCGCGGTGTAAATAAAAAAAAGATTATACTTTTTGCACAAAAAGACACTGACGGCGAAAAAACGGCTTATTTTTTAATTTATGTCTTGCAAATCGGAATTTTTTATTATATAATTAGCTCACGATAAAATTGACGAGGCAAACTTTTAAAAAGGAAAAACCGCAGACGAGTTCAAGCTCGGCTTCAAATTCGAATTAAAGCGCGGCTTAAAATCGCAAAAGGCAAAATTTTATGGAAATACGCAACGAAAACTATCAAAAAAGCACGCTAAAAAGCGTAATAAAGGTGAGCGCGATATACACGGTTCACTATTTTAAATACGGAAAGAACTTCAAAGTTCCCGCCGAGCGCCACGATTTTTGGGAAATGGTCTACGTCGATTCCGGCGAAGTCGGCATTATCGCGGACGATAAAGAGTTCACCTTAAAACAAGGCGACGCGTTTTTTCATAGACCGAACGAATTGCATACCATTTATACGAGCGACAGCTTCGGCAATTCCGCGATAATTTCGTTTGACTGCGCCAATCGCGAAATGAATTATTTTTCGGATAAGGTTTTTAAATTCGGCGAATTCGAAAAAACTCTGCTAAATAAGATAATCACGCAAACGACGCGCTGTTTTTCGGACAAATTGAATGATATTTATCTTACGAAAATGACTAAACGCAAACAAACTCCGCCAGGCAGCGAACAGTTCATAAAAAACAGTATAGAGCTGCTGCTTTTGTCGCTTTTGTGCGCAGACGGCGAAAAAGAAGGCGTTAAAAGCCTAACCGAAAGCATTTCGGGCTTGCAATCGGACAAAATAGTAAGCAATATAATTAAGATTTTAAACGACCACCTTTACACGTCGATCGACCTAGACACTATCGCAAAAGAGCTTTTCTTTTCGAAAACGTATATTAAAAACGTTTTTAAAAAAAATATGGGCATAAGCATAATACAGTATTACATACTTTTAAAAATCGAGGAGTCAAAAAAGCTTATAAGCCAAAAAAAATATACGTATACCGAAATTGCCAACATTATGGGATTTAATTCGGTGCATTATTTTTCGCGCTTATTCAAGGCGCACACCGACATGACTCCTTCCGAATACGCCCGCTCGATAAAAGCCGACAATATTTTGTAATCGTTTATCTTCGCGTTTAAAAAATTTCGTTTTGAAAATATTGCGATTTAAACATAAAAAACTCCCTTTTCGGGGAGTTTTTTATACTTTTATTTCAGATAATAACGCTTTTTTCGCATGTTTTTTTGTTCTCGCCGTTTTGTTTTTCGCGAATTTATGAGCGCAGTCGGATTAAAATTATTGTTTTAATTCCTTTTTTAAAGAGACGCAAAGCTCGGCATAACGTTCGGAATATATTTTATCGGCACCGCAATCTAAAAGCTTGCACAGCGTTTTTTCGTTAGCTACGGGATTTTTCAGTTCAAAACGGCAACGCGGAGCAAAACCTTTTAAACGTTTTAGTCTTACGATAGCGCAGTCGCCGTATAAAACAATCGCGCGGATTTTTAACGACGACGCCGTAGATAAAAAGCTTTCTGCTTGCAAATCGTTAAGCTCGGAAAGCCTTACGCCCAACTTCAAAAACGCTTTACCCGCCGCTCGTTTAAGCGATTTTATCTCTTTTTTTAAAGCCCTTCCGTCGCTTAAACTAAGCCCTTCGCGCGAAACGCAAACCTCGATTTCGCTAGCTCCGTGCGCGCGAGCATACGCCACCTCTTTTAATACAACCGAAAAACACGCGTCCGAAAGAGCCGAGCCTATAACCGCACACGTTTTAAAAGGCGGTTCGAATTTTCTTATGCGCAAACAGTCATTGCCGATTTTTTCGCCGTTTACTTTTGAGTTTGACGAATATGCGGATTTTTTAGCTTTTTTTACGCTTTTCAAATAGCTTTCGACTGCGGAAAGCCCGCGCGTGCCGACGGCGTAGGCGTAAAGTTTATCGCACGCGCAAACGCTTAACGCCGCCGTTATTTGCCTAGAGCTTAACTTACATAAATCGCCTATTACGGTTTCGGCATAGCGCGCGTATTTGAATTCGTTAAACTCTGCGCGATATTTATCGTTCTGTTTTTCTTTAATATCGCAATCGAACGTTTCGATTTTTTCTTGCTCGGTCGGCGCTTGCCCCATAGGCGTTCGAGTTATGGAAGATTGCGCTATCGGCATTTTTCCCATCGGTTTTTCGACTGTGGATTTTTGCATCGAGGCAGGCAATTTTACGCTATCCGCCTCTTTTTCTTCGCTATAGAGCTTTTCGTTTAGTTTTAAAAGCGTGCTTTTAAAATTAGAAAAATTTTGCGGCGTAGAATTCTCTGCAGAAACGAGCGAGGTACATGTTTTTTCGGATTCGCCGTTTTTGAGTTCTCTTAATTGCTTTAAGCCGTCGACTGTTTTAATATTAGGCTCGTTTTGACTATCGTTTTTTTCGTTTTTTAAAGGTTCTAAGTTCATACTTTCAACACTCCGTTGTTTTTAGGATATTATTGCCGAAAGCATAAAAAAATAAACCGCCTTTTTTAAAAAAGACGGCTTTAATTTTGTCGCATAAATCAAAAAGTAGGGCTATAGGTCGATTAACGGCATTTTCACCGTTTTTATTTTTGCTTTTTTTTCGAGCTTTCCGTCACGATTTAACCTCGCGGATAAGCTCGACATAAATAAAATCCGCTATTTATCAGTCTTCGCTCTGAATTCTTACGATAGAACTTTCGTCGCCCCAAAGGCGCTCTAAATGATAAAAAAGTCTGCTGTCGTCGTTGAAAATATGAACGATTGCGTCGCCGTAATCTAAAACTATCCAGCGACCTTCTTCGTCGCCCTCGCGGCGTTTCGGCTCGATTCCGAGCTTACTCATTCCGTCGTCTACGTATTCGGCTAGCGATTTAACTTGAGTGCCCGAGCGCCCGCTTGCGATAATAAACCAATCCGCGAGCGAGGTTTTTTCGGTTACGTTGATTTTTACTATGTCGCGCGCCTTTTTGTCGCATAAGATTTTGCATATTTCGTCGGTTAGCATCGAAGGTGTTAATTGTTCCATTTTAATTTCTTCCTTTTAGTGATTTTTATTATTCTTTTACGTAATAATCGTAAACTGCGTCTGTTAAAAAAAGCGGAGCGCCGTCGCGCTTTAAATATTTATGAATTCGCTTTACGCAAAGCAGAAAACCCTTTTCGAAATCGGAGTTTACCGCGGCGCGAAGTTCTTCGACATCATCGTAATCGCGCGAGGGTTCTAATAAATCGGCAACGAAAATTACTTTTTCGAGCGCGCTCATATTTTTTCGCCCCGTGGTGTGATAGCGTATAGCCCAAAGCACTTCTTCGTCGGTTATTTTTAGCACGTTCTTTGCTACGTAAGCCCCTAAAAATTGATGAATAACGGGTTTAGGCACGCTTTTTTCGCCATGTTCGGCGGCAATTTTTTCTATATCGAAATCTTTATAATTATTATAATCCAAATACTTCGCGACGTCGTGCAAAAGCGCGGCAAGCGTGGCTTTTTGTTCGTTTAAACCTAAGCGTTTAGCGTATTCGCGCGCCAAAAATATTACGCCCGCCGTGTGTTTTAGTCGCGCGTGAGTACTGTTTTCGCGCAAAAACGCATAATTTTTATCGTCTATTAAGTACAAATTATGCGCTTTTATATACTCGCACACGCTTTCGGGAACCAATCCTTCGGGGCTTACTCCGAGCTTAAGATATTCGCGAACAAGCGTTGACGAAACGCCGCCGTTTGCGGGCAACAACAAGGGTTTTTGCGTTAAATATTCCGCATTTGCTTGCTCGAAAAACTCGGCTGTTTTTTTTAATTCTCCGTCTCCCCTGCCGACGATCGCTATTTTTACCCTAGATAAAATTTCGCGCGGGTTTTTCCAAGTATGAAAAGTTAAAGCGCTGTCTTCGCCGATAAGAAAATACAACTCGGCGTTTTTGTACTCGGCGCGCTCGGAAATCCGCGCGATAGTATCGCACGTGTAGCTTTTGCCCCCGCGCGATAGCTCTTCGTCGGAAATTTTTACGTTCCCGCCAAAACCTTTAAACGCGGCTTTTAACATATTGAACCTGTCTTCGCCGCTAGCTCCGACAAAATCTTTAAAAGGCGAAACCGCCGCGGGAATTATGATAAGCTCGCTGAGCAAAGCGGCTGAATAAAACAACTTGCACGCGTTTACGTGGTCGCAATGAACGGGATCGAAAGAACCGCCGAATATTCCTATTCTTTTTTCGGGCGGGCGCTCCCCCCCATTGCAAACAGGCATAAAACAAAACTTCCTTTTAAACTACTAACTCGCCGTTTTTCTTAACCTTTGGCTACACATATATTTTAGCACAAAAAAGCGCAAAATACAAGCTTTATGCGCAAAAAAAGAATTATTCTGTTAAAAAGCGGCAATAACTCTTTTTATGAAAAGCTTTTCTTTATCCGTAATATTAGACGGCGCACTGAGCGCCGCGATAGTTTTTTTCGCATCTCGAGCGCTAACTGCGCTTTTTATAAGCTCGAACGCGCTTAGTTTAGCGCTTTCGGCGATTGCGGGAATTGCCGCTTCGGCAACGTTTTCGTATTTTAAAATAAAAAGAAACAAAAAACTTTTTATGAAAAATCGAGAGCAAAAAATGCTGAATAGTACGCTTGCGGAATTCGAAATTTTACGTTCCGACGAGCTTTTAAACTGGTTTTGCGGTCTGTTTTGCGCCCTAGACGTAAAAACGGAAAAACACAAAAATAAAATTATAACGCATAGCGGTTGCGAGTGTTTTTTTGATTATTCGAAATCGATATCCCGCGAAAAAGCCGCCGAACTGCTGAAAAAAATCAAAAAAAGCGGTACGACCTTGCTGTTTTGCAACAGCGTAAGCGATGACGCGCGCGCACTTTTTAAAAGCTTTTCGGACAATCTTTACTTAGCCGAGCCCGCCGAACTTTTTTCGCTTATGAAAAAGGCGAATTATTTTTACGAGCCAAAAATTTTCCCGTTTAGAAGCGGCGAAAACAAAAAAACTAAGCTAAAACAAGTTTTTAAACGCGCTTTTACCAAAAAACGAGCCGCCGCTTTTACCCTTGCCGGTATAACTGCGCTCGCCTTTTCACCTTTTACTTTTTTAAAAAACTACTACTTGATTTACGCGCTTTTATGCTTTATTTTTGCCGCGTTTTGCCTTATTTTCGGCAAAAAAACAGTCAACGAAAAACGCGAGCTACCCATTTTTTACGACAATAACGACAATAACGGCGAAGATTTTTCGCGCCGAAAAGGAGCGTAAGCCTTGCCGCAAAATCGATAAATTCATACAAAACGGATAAGCGGCGATTTAAAACTTAATATTTGATATGCTTTATATCCTTGCGTGAGCTTTTGCGATACAAAATGATTTTTTTACCGATAACCGCAACTACCTCGGCTTTTAAACCGTTTGCAAGCTCTTCGGCTATTTCGCGAGCGTCATCTTCGGCGTTGTTTAAAACGCTGATTTTTATAAGTTCGCGCGCCTCTAACGCGTCCGAAAGGCTTTTAATTAAATTTTCGCTTACTCCCCCCTTGCCCACCTGCGTTATGGGGGATATGGTTTGAGCGATAGAACGCAAATTGCTTCTTTCCTTAGAAGTGAACATCTTTATTTTTTTCCTTTTAAATTCGCCCGAAATAGCCGATAATCGACCTATAGGCGGGTTTTTATTATTCGTTATGCCGCGACCTTCGCGCCGCGGCGGCATTAAATTATTCAACGAAATCGAATTCGATTTCGCCTATCACGACGGTGTCGCCGTCTTTAGCGCCTTTTGCGCGCAAAGCCGAAATGACGCCCTTTTGACGCAACGTTTTTTGAAAATAAGCAATCGAATCTTGATCGTCTAAAACGACGTTACGCGAAAGTAAATCGACGAGCGGACCGATAACGGCAAAATAACCGTCGTCGTCGCGCACGATTTCGAATTCGTCCGTATTTTTCTTTTCGTAAACGAAAGGTTCGAATTCCATCGGTTTAAGCGCGGGCAAATCCTTTAATCGAGCCGAAACTTCGTCTAAAAGTTCTTTAACGCCGTCGCCGCTTATCGCCGAAATTTTTATAATTGTATATTTTTTAGAATATTTTTTAATAAACTTTGCCGCGTTTTCCTCCGCGCCCGCTATATCGGACTTGTTAAGCGCGACTATTTGCAGAGCCGAAGCGAGTTTTTCGCTATACCCCTTAAGTTCGGCGTTGATTTTTTTAAAATCTTCAAGCGGATCGCGCCCTTCCACGCCCGAAACGTCGACCACGTGCACGAGCATTCGCGTACGCTCGATATGCCGCAAAAATTCGTGCCCCAAGCCTGCGCCTTGAGCCGCTCCCTCGATAAGCCCGGGAATATCCGCCACCACGAAATCTTCGTCGCCGTGGCGAACTACGCCGAGGTTTGGCGAAAGCGTGGTAAAATGATAGTTAGCGATTTTCGGCTTAGCGCCCGAAATTTTAGAAAGGAGCGTAGACTTACCCACGTTCGGGAAGCCCAAAAGTCCTACGTCCGCAATCATTTTCAGTTCTAAAACCACGCGTTTTATCTCTGTCTTTTCGCCTTTTTGCGAAAAATGCGGGGCATGCCGACGACTGGTGCAAAACTTTTTATTACCCTTTCCGCCCGCTCCGCCTTGCAAAACGACGACTTCTTGACCGTGATAAAAAACGTCGCAAATAACGCCGCCTGTTTCGCTGTCTTTCACTACGGTGCCCAAAGGCAAGGGAATAACTATATTTTCGCCGCAACGCCCGGTGCAATTTTTAGTATCGCCTTTAGCGCCGTTTTCGGCAAAATATTTATGCTTAAACTGAAAATCTATAAGGCTGGTTTTGTTTTTATCGCCCACAAAAATTACGTCGCCGCCCTTTCCGCCGTCTCCGCCGTCGGGTCCGCCGTAAGCCACGCCCTTGTATCTTATGAACGAGGTTGCGCCGTCGCCGCCGTCGCCCGCTTTAATTATAATACTTTCTTTATCGACAAACATCGCTATTTCTCTTCTTTTAATTTTTAATTATATCAAGAATTTTTTAAATAGTACTCGCAAAGCTTGGAAATTCCGCATTCGCAGCAACGCGGACTGCGAGCCGAGCAAACCTCTCTGCCGTAAAAAATCAAATAATGATGACAGTTCGACCACTTATTTCGAGGAATCGCCGCGTTTAATTGTTTTTCGGTTTCGAGCGGAGTTTTTGCATGAGCAAGCCCTAATCTGTTTGCGACGCGAAAAACGTGCGTATCGACGGCAATGGCTTGCTTAGAAAACGCCACCGCGCTGACTACGTTCGCGGTTTTTCTGCCAACCCCCGCAAGCGAAAGCAGGTCGTTAAAATCGCTTGGCACTTGCCCGCCGAATTTTTGCACTATATCGGCACTGGCAGACAAAATATGCGCCGCCTTCGAACGATAAAGCCCGCACGAAAATATCATTTTTTCCAGTTCGAAACTAGTAAGCTCGAGCATTTTTTCGGGCGTGTTGTAATTTTTAAACAGCTCCGCCGTAACTAAATTCACGCGTGCGTCGGTGCATTGTGCAGACAAAATGACCGCCACCAAAAGCTCGTATTCGCTTGAAAATTTTAGCTTGGGAAGAGGCGACGGATAACGTTTTTCGAAAAATCCTATTATTTTTTCGGTTTTTTCATCTTTTCTTTTGCCGCAAGTTTTTTCGGCTTTTTCGGTTTGTCCGTAATCCTTGACCATATTTGTTCTTTAAAAAATCCCTTTAAAAAGCCGCAATTTGAAAAAAATAACTTTTATAAGAATATTATCACACCCGCCGCCGAATTGTCAACCTTTTGCGAGCCGCTTTTAAAAACGCCGCCGCGAAAAAGGCAAAACGCCAAAAACGCGACGGCTAAAAAACAATAAAGTTGTAAAAAAGTTACAAAAAACATTCGAAAAATTATCCGAGTCGCGTAACGCTTACGCGCGCGCCCTCTTTGGTATATCGAAAAACGCCGTAAAAAGTCGGATAATATCCCCGCCGCACGAGCGCCAAAGCGTTATAGACGTGGCGGTCGTTTAAGACTACCGAAAATCCGCAACCCGTTTTTAATTCTTTCGGCGTTGAAGCGACTTTTCCGCCCAAGCCCGACAGCGCGCAATTTTCGGCGAACTCGAAAACTTCGGTTTTTGTTTTAAAAGCGACTATCGTCATGTTTTTCTCCTTCGTAAAGCCTAAATTCGCAAATTCCGACTTTTTAAAGCTCAAAGCTAATAAAGCTCTAAATTTGCAAAGCCTTAAAGCCGAGTTTTACTCGCGCGGTTAGTCGTTTAATTCACGCGCAAGCATAATTCCGCTTATTATATAATATATTACTTAGGACTGAGAAAGGTGAAGCGGTGATTTACTTCGACAACGCGGCAACGGGAGGCTACAAGCCCTCCGCCGTTTACGAAAGCGCGATTAACGCGATTAAATATTTAAACGTAAATGCGGGCAGAAGCGGGCACGCATTGGCTTTGGCTGCTGAAAAATCGGTTTTTAAAACCCGAAAACTGTTGGCAGATTTTTTCGGCGCGGAATGTCCCGAGCGGGTTATTTTTACCAAAAACTGCACCGAGGCGCTTAATTTAGCGATTTTCGGAACAGTAAAAAAAGGGGGCAACGTGGTGGTGAGCGTTTACGAGCATAACAGCGTTTTGCGCCCTCTGTATTCGCTTCAAAAACGCGGGCTTATAACGATTACGGAAGCTAAGCCGCACTGTCAAAGCGGCGCGATACTCGCCGAAGATATAAAAAACGCCCTGCAACCCGATACGTATATGGTCTGTTTAAGCGGGGCTTCGAACGTGAGCGGCGTTATAAACGATTACGAAGGCGTAGGCGAACTTTTAAAAAATCGCGGAATTGTTTTTTTGCTCGACGCGGCGCAAATAGCGGGACACGCGCATGTAAACATGCAAAACTACGGAATCAACGTTTTGTGCGCGTCGGGACACAAAGGGCTAAACGGAATTCAAGGCTCGGGCTGTCTTATTTTCGATAAAAACACACAAATCGCCCCTACCTTTTTCGGCGGGAGCGGAACCGAAACTTTTGCTTTTATACCGTCGGGTTATCCCGAGCTTTTGGAGTGCGGAACTTTAAATCTCCCCGCGATTTTGTCGCTTTACGAAGGCGTTTTATACAATCGCGAAAATATGATTTACAAACAAAAACTTTTGCTAAAACTAACGGGATATTTGTGCGAGAACTTGAATAAAAACAAAAATATCACTCTTTATTCGCGACAAAACCCCGTAGGAATAGTAGCGTTTGCTTATAAGGGGCGCTCGTCGCAAGAAATAGCCGGGATACTTTCCGATTATTACGATATCGCCGTGCGCGGCGGCTATCACTGCGCACCCTTAACGCATAAATTTTTAAAAACGCAAGAAGACGGCTTGGTAAGAGTAAGTTTTTGCGAAAACAACTCCACCGGCGAAGCCGACGCGCTCATTTACGCGCTAAACGACCTCGAACGGCATTTGGCGTAGCCGCCTAGAAAGAAACTTTTAAAACACCTTACGCGAGCGGTAAAATATCGAACCTTCAAAGCGGCTGAAACGCTCTCACTAGAAAAACCTTTTAAACCGCCCGACGCGAGCGGTAAAATATCGAACCTTCAAAGCGGCTGAAACGCTCTCACTAGAAAAACCTTTTAAACCGCCCGACGCGAGCGGTAAAATATCGAACCTTCAAAGCGGCTGAAACGCTCTCACTAGAAAAAACTCTTAAAACGCCTTACGCGAGCGGTAAAATATCGCATCTTCCGAACGGCTGAAACGCTCACACTAGAAAAACCTTTTAAACTGCCCGACGCGAGCGGTAAAATATCGAACCTTCAAAGCGGCTGGCTCTCACTAGAA
>CAYVKZ010000047.1:0-12348 GCA_964452295.1 uncultured Acidiphilium sp. | reverse complement strand
GGGGGGGGGGAGGGGGGGGGGGGGGGGGGGGGGGGGGGGGGGGGGGGGGGGGGGAGGGGAGGGGGAGGGGGGGGGGGGGGGGGGGGGGGGGGGGGGGGGGGGGGGTATAATAAGTAGGATGGACGTTCATACAATGTTGCCGCAAACGGCTTGACTGTCGCCACTTAAAACGCGTAGCGAAAAAACCGATAGCGACGTATTGATTGAACGAAAAAGACGGAGGCAAAAAATAATGAAGAAAAAGATTTTGCTCAGCTGTATAATAGGCGTACTGGCAATTGCCTTATGCGTAACGGGTACTGTTCTTATCGTGAACAAAGAGTGCTCGCACACATACGGCGATTGGAACGTGACGCTTACGGCGAACTGCGAGAGCAGCGGAGAACGAGAGCACGTTTGCTCGAAATGCGGAGAGGTTGAAAAATCCGAAGTTGCCGCTTTAGGGCACGACTGGAAGGACGCCACCTGCACAGAAGCGAAAACGTGTTTAAGATGTGGAAAAACAGAAGGTGAGCTTGGCGAGCATACTTTTGTTTTGGAAGACGCAAAAGACGAGACTTTAAAGCAAGCTGCAAGTTGCACTAGCGGCGCGGTTTATTTCAAGTCCTGTTCGGTTTGCGGGGCGATTAGCAAAAACGAAGCCGATACCTTTGTTTTCGGAGATAAGCTTCCGCACGACTTTACGAAAGAAGACGTAAAAGAAGTTGCATTAAAAACGCCTGCTACTTGCAAAGATAAAGCGGTTTATTTTAAATCCTGCTCGGTTTGCGGAGCGGTCAGCGACAGCGAAAAAGACGTATTCGAACACGGAGATTTGCTTTCTCACTCGTTTACAAAAGAGGACGCAAAGGCTGAGGCGTTAAAAACGCCGGCAGGTTGCTCGAATGCGGCAATATATTACAAATCTTGCGAAACTTGCGGCATAATCAGCCAAAACGCTACCGATACATTTAGTTTCGGCGAGCCGAGCGGGCACTCGTTTACAAGAGAGATCGCGAACGATAGTACGAAAGCGTGGGACGCGACTTGTACCAGTCCGAAGACGTACTATAAGTCTTGTGCTTTATGCGGCACAAGAGGAACAAGCGCGACGTTTATGGTCGGCGAAGCGCTCGGGCATACTTTTAATCAAGAAACGATAAGCAAAAAGACTTTAAAGGTCGAAGCGACTTGTCAGTCTGCGGCAAAGTATGCAAAATCTTGCGAAACTTGCGGAGCGGTAAGCAATTCCGAAGCCGATTATTTCGAAAACGGCGAAAAAGCTCAATGCAGTTACGTAACTCCCGCCGAAGCAGATATGAAAGAATATCTCGAAAAAGAGGGCGTTTTGGTAGCGGCGGCAGATTGCGAAAACAAAGCCGTTTACTTAAAGTTCTGCAAATGGTGCGAAAAAATTAGCGAGGACAAAATTAACACTTTCGAATACGGCGACGCTTTAGGTCACGATTATTCCAAAGCTGACGTAAAAGAAGGAGCGTCAAAAACGGATGCAACGTGCACTGACAACGCGACTTATTATAAATCTTGCTCTAAATGCGGCAAGATCGGAAGCGATGAAACTTTCGAAAACAAAAATTCGGCTTTAGGTCATAGTTACGTAGACGATGACGAAAACAGCGCGGAAGCAACTTGTACCGCTCCCGCGAAAAAGGCACACAAATGCGACCGTTGCGGCGATACGTATTCCGAAGACGTCGGCGGGGCTAAAGGTCACGTAAAAGGCGAGCCCCTCGAAGGCGAGCAAATAGGCAATACGTGCGAATACAAAACCGCCTATACTTGTTCCGTGTGCGGAGAAACCGTTGACGGCGACAACGTGTTTAAGCATACGTACGTAGCGAAAATCACAAAGGCGGCAACTTGTCAAGCAGACGGCGAAAAAACGCTTACTTGCTCTAACTGCCGCGACGTAAGAGAAGAAAAAATTGAAAAAGACGAAAAGAACGGTCACGTATGGAATCAAGGCGATGTAGTCGACGGAAAGCGTACGGATACTTGCTCGGTTGAAGGTTGCGGCGCAACCAAGACCGTAGTCGTATACGATACGAACAACGCGGATAATATTTCTTCGAAAAATTTAAACGAAGAAATCGCTTTAAAGGACGCAAGCTTCAAATTAAGCGAGGCTGCGGTAAACGGATTAGGCGATAAAAACGTATCGCTTTCGATGTCGACTTTGACGGACGAAGAGCGCGCTAATTTAAACGTAGACGACAAAAAAATGAAACAAGTCGGCAACAATCCGATTTACAATTTCAATATGAGCGAAAAAGCCGAAGGCGGGGAAGACCAGGCGATTTCTTCTTTCGACGGAAATATAACGATAACCATTCCTTATGAGCTTGGCGAAAACGAAGACGTAGACAGCATAGCCGTTTGGTACATTACCGCCAACGGCGATCTTGAATGCATCGAAGCGGTTTACAATAACGGATATATAACCTTTACAACCAACCACTTCTCTTACTACACCGTAACCAGACTTACGGTCGAGGAAAGATGCGATCGTTACGGTCACAACGAAGTAAGAAGCGAAATAAACGGCGGATGCTTAAAAGATTCTTACACGTTATATACTTGTGTTCGTTGCCACAAAGAAAGAAAAGAAAACGTCGTTTCTGCTACGTGGCATAACTACAGCGAATCTACCGAGGCGGCTACTTGCGTCAAGAACGGAAAAATTACCTATACTTGCCAAAACGCGGGTTGCGGATATTCCTATACCGAAACTATTCTCGCAACGGGGCATAGCTATGAAAAAAGTAATAGGAAAGACGCTACTTGCCAAGCCGAGGGCTTTATCGAGTATGAATGTAAAAACGAAGGTTGCGAATCTAAATATACCGAAGTTTTATCCAAGAAAGGTCACGAATTAGTAACCGAGGTAACGGCTCCTACGTGTGCCGCTTCGGGTTACACCAAGTATTTCTGTAAAAACGAAGGTTGCGACTATACTTATAACAAAGATTACGTTGCGGCTTTAGGTCATACCTATGATTTCGACGATCCCGAAAAGACCGTTTGGAACTGGAGCGTAGAAAATCAATCGCAAGCGGGCGCGATGGCGGGCGTTACCGCAGAAGTCGAATTCCGTTGCACGGTATGCAGCCACTCGGAAAAATTAACCGCGGGCGTAAGCTTTAAGATTAAATACGGCAAGTGCTCGGGTTACGTAAAAACCACGTTTACTGCAGCCGTTATGTTCGCGGGCGATATTCGTTCCGACGAATACGAAATCGTTATCGGCGACGAAAATCACAAATTCTCTCAAAATTATAAATACGACGACGATAATCACTGGCACGAATGTGTTTGCGGCGAAAAAGACGAAGTAGCCGCTCACGTTTTCGAAAACGGAGTCGTAAAAAAGCAAGCTACTTGCGGTGCCGACGGCGAGATGGTTTACACTTGCGTTTGCGGCGCTAAAAAGAGCGAAGTAATCCCCGCTACGGGCGAACATAGCTTTAAAGACGGCGTATGCGAAGTCTGCGGCAATAAAACGTTCTATACTAATCTTTTAAGCTCGCACGTAACAAACAACAGCTACGTATTTACTATTAAAAATTTAAGTTTATACAACGTGAGCGTGGATATGGACGGTAACGTCGAAACCACGAAAATACTTGAACAAGTCGACGTTATCTGGCTTACGCTTTATAACGAAAACGGCGAGCTCAAGGGAGAAGGCGAGTTTAGTGTTACCGGGGTATACTTAGGTACGCTAAGATGTTCCGCATATATCGAAAACGGATTTGTGTATATAAGCGCAAGCGCGGAATCGGCTGACGGTACCACGGATAGCGTATTGTGCAAAATGACTACCGAATATCTTGCCGAACAATTATTCGGTTCGATTTTCGGTTCCGGAATCAAGATAAACGACGAATCCGTAAAAGCTCTTAAAGTGCTCTATCAAAAGGCTATCGGTCCTGCGCTTAACGTTCTTGTTAAGACTAACGGCGATAAAGTAGAAAGCGTTTTAAGCGGATTGTTCGAAATGGCTTTCACTCGCGAAAAAACGGCAGGCGGATATAAACTCACGCTCGATTATGCTAAACTTTCCGCTTTAAACGAAGCTTTAGCAGAAAAAACTTTTGCCGAGGTCATCGATTTGTATTTTGGCGAAGGTTCTTTTGAAAAAGCGGTCGACGAAATAATCGAAGTGCTCGATTTAACGCCCAATCGATTTGTCAAGATATTATCCGATGCCGGACTCGATTCCGACGAGTTCTTCGACGCGTTAAACGAAGTGTTCGATTTAATTTACGGAGCAGGCTTCGATGACGAATGGTTTGCCGATTACGGCGAGTCTACTTTCGGTAATCTCGTATTCAACGTTGCAGACGATTCTTATATAAGCTTGATAAACAACGCGGCGTCTATGCTTAAAGAAAATTCTATTTACGCTTTAATTTGCGGCGAAGGCGGCGTTTCCGCTGCTAAACGAAACGTAGACGACGTTATAAAAACACTGGAAAAATGGGTCGGATTAAGCATTACGACTAACGGAAACGGAAGATTAGTCGGGCTTGACTTAGAAGTGGAAGGTTTTGCTGACTCTATCGACGCCGACGTTAACGTCGTTGCGTCCGATAAAAAACCCGAATTTACCTTAGGCGGATTGGTCGGCGAAGTAGACGGTGCGATAGTCGCACCTAGCGGCGAGATCGCTGAAACGCTCGGTTACGACGTTGACGTTTATTATAACTGTTATACTTCCGAATGGGAACACACGATAAGCTTTGGTTCTGAAGTTTTCTATTCCGTAAAAGAAATTAGCGTAGAAAAATATGTTAGAGGAAATTATATTAGCGCTCAAGCTAACTCCTATTGCAAAGATTGGGTATATATACAGGAAAACTATCAAACCATCGAATATTGGTTACGCTACTATTTTGCTGCGGATAACACGGTTTTATTGACAGACGGCAAAACTTACTTAAAGCTTTCGCAAACCGAAAACGGATTTATTTTAACGAACGACGACGGCACTTCGAAAGCCGTAACCTTAGTATTGCCGGATTCTTCTGCGTTCGATTCTACTTACGAATACAGGCAAGCATTAGCCAAGGCTTATGAAAAAGTCGCGTTAGAATTTATAGACAATCCCTATGTTTACAATCGTTATTCTTACGGTTGGATCTTTAATTATTGTTACTACTATAACGTAAAAACCGGCGAACACTCGCTTGAAGATCCGCACAGCTATGAAACGACTTATAAATTTTTAGGTAATGACAAAGATTGTTCGGACGGTGTAGAAATAATCGAAACATGTACCATTTGCGGAGAAAAAAGCAGTTATACCACATACGGGCACTACAGCTTCTACAACAAGGAAGTAAATATAGAAGGCTTCTGCGGATTGACCGTAACGGAAAGGTATTGCACTGTTTGCGATAATTATATCGAAGTATATTTCGAGTCTAGTGATTGTAACTTTAAACGCTCGGGTTATACCGAAGAAGGCAATCCGATTTACACTTGCGAAACCTGCGGCGGTTCGTACTATGAATGTAGGGTAACTAGCGAAAAAGACGTAAACAACAATTGCGAATATACGGTAACCGACTATTTGGTCTTATTAAAAGACGGCGAAGAAGTTTATCGCGGGGTTGTAAATGAGGATACCGGCTCGGATCACAATTATATTTATGAAGTTAGCGGCGGCGAAGGCGAAGCTTGCGAAGATTGTGGATATATCGTAACCAGAACCTGTGCCGATTGCGGCTATAGCTATAGTGATCATGAATATTATTCGCATTATTATGTACGTATCGAGTCGGATCTTAAAGATAAAGGTTTTTGTGGCGTTTATTTACGAGAGTACAAATGCGTGCGTTGCGAAAAAGAAGGTTGGAGTAATTTCGGGTACGGCGATTGCGACTTTAGTCGTTCGGGTGAAACCGAAGAGGGTTATTCGATTTACACTTGCAAAACTTGCGGCGGTTCGTACTATCGATATACGGTAACTAGCGAAAAAGACGTAAACAACTATTGTGAATATACTGAAACCTACTATTGGGTTTTCTTAAAAGACGGCGAAGAAGTTTACCGTGCGTTTTATGGTGAGTATACCTCCTCGGATCACGATTACGGTTACGAATTCGACCGCTACGGCGAAGCTTGCGAAGACGGATATAAAGTAACGGCTACGTGCAAAGATTGCGGATATGTTAACGAATACGAGAGTACTCAACACACAACATATCAAGTATTCGAATTAGGCGAAGGCGATTGGTGTGATAGACATTTTCTCCGTGTAGAAGCTTGTCCTTGCGGATATAACTTTGCAATTTATACTAACGACAATTATTCATCGGGCGAAACTTCTAAAACTTGCGAAACATGCGGTTTAACTTTAAAAAGTTTTATCGAAGAGCAACAATCGGAAACTTGTTTAGTTAACAAAAAAACGAGCATAGTTCTCAGTTTCGGAGACGAAGTACTTTACAGCTGGGAAAATAAAGGATTTAATTATCACGATCACGAATTCGGCTCGGTGCAAATAAAAACCGATGAAGACGGAATTTCGTATATTAGCAACGTTTGCTCGAAGTGTGGCGAAGAATTAGCCTCGAGTATCGTAAAAAATTCGACGTTAGCTTTAAACGATCGCGAATGTGAGTTCGACTTTACCGTTTCCGAAGAAGAAAGCAATTATGTTTTCCTTTTTGATCGCTACGTTTATATTAGATTTTTTAGCGCCGAAAGCGGTGAGTATGTTTATGGTCACGGATATGACAACTACTGTTCGATATCTTTAAGCCAAGGCGAATATAAAGTACGAGTTGTCGCGGATGAAAACTGCGAAGAGCTAAATCTCGTCGTTTTTAAAATCGGCGGTGTTCTAGATAACTATGTAAGAGGCGCTTATTGCAGGCATTACACCACCGAAACAACGAAGTTGCTATTAAACGGCGATTCTTGCGAAAACGGCGTTCTCATTTATGGTGCATGTCCTTTCTGCGGTACGATTCGTGATTTAGATTTAAACTACGAGCATAATACGTATTGGGAATATATCGATTTGTCCGAGTACGGCGTGTGCGAAGGCAGTTATGTACAAGAATACCACTGTGCTTGTTTTGAAGTTGTTGACAGGCTTGGTATTACTTTTAACGGATGCGATTATCAATACTTTAGCGATAAAAATGTAGACGCAGAAGGCAAAACGATTTATGCCGAAGGACGTTATTGCACTAAGTGCGGATTATTATATCAACGCTCTTATTACGACGTTTACGACGAGGAAAACTGCCAAAAAATCCGTTATTACACTGAGATTGTTAGTGTTAACAAGGTCCTTATCGCAGAGTGCTCTTACGAGAATTATTATGACGCGCATAATTACGACGTTACTTACGAGCTTCTCGGCGGCGAAGGTTCTTCTTGCGAAGACGGTGTAAAAATAACCTATACTTGCAAAAATTGCGGAGATAGCTATACTAGAACGAGTAAGGATCATGATGCCGTAATCGTTAAAGAAAATATCGATTTATCCGCTTACGGCAGCGTATGCGGCGGCAACTTCGTTATAAAACAATGCCCGTGCGGATATAACGTTTCCGGGTCATTTGCCGACGCGCTTTGCGAATTCGATGCCGAGTGGATTTACGACTACGATTATATAAATTCTATCGAAGGCATCATAGACGAAGATCAATTTAATAGTTCGGGCTATGTATATGGAAGTACAAAGAATATATGGGAATATACTTGCGCCGTAACAGATCCCGCTTGTGGTTTTAAAATAAGAAGAATATGTTATTATAAAAAAGCAGAAACCGAATGTAAGGCGTATTACTACGTCAGATGGCAATTCGGTTATGACGACGAAAGCGGCACTTGTAAGCTCGAAAGAGAAGGGCAAACAAGTGATGTTATTCAGTGGCATACTTACAAAAAAGACGACGACTCGTCGGATAACGGAGTTAATGCTTACATCTGCAGCGTTTGTAAGAGCACGTACACCGAGCGCAATTATACCGACGAACAAGGTAGAAACGTATATGAAAAAATCGCCGAAAACGCTCTCGAAAACGAGTTTAATAAAAGCTGTTCGCATGTTGAAATTTACACTTACGACGAAGAGAAGCGTACGACGAAGTGGGAAGATTCTTATACCTATGTTCGCAGTGACGGAACCGAATACTTCAGCAGAAACACTCGCGAGTATATCTATCATAACGGTATAGAATATGAAAGTTGTTATTTAGTTGAAGTCAGCGACAGATGGTACCGTTACGATTATACTTACGACTTTACCAACAGCAACGGCGAAGGTTGTATAAGAACTTGCGTTTATACAAACAGCGACGGCGTTGAAAGAAAAGCGGTCGAAAACTGCTGCAGATATGAATTAAACGACGAAAATATAATAAAGTACCCCACTTGCACTCAAGCAGGAAGCATAAAGGTTGTTTGCCGCGCTTGCAATATCGAAATAATCGCAGAACTCAGAGCGCTAGCGAACGACGGGTCGCAAGGTCATAACTTTATTAAGCTCGAAAACGGCAAATATTTCTGCTTTCGTTGCGGAATCGAAAACGAAAACGGTGCCGACGGCTCAATCGTTTTAGAAGATTTAACCGAGTCTTACGGTAACGGCGAATATTACGTTGCGGGTTATTACAAAAACAGCGGTGCGCTCTTTACAAATTACGTAAGCTTAATTCTGTCGGACGGAAACGAAATCGAATTAGAAAACGTCGATTTCGAAGAAGTCGAAGGCTTAACCGCTATTAAGTTCAGCAAGGCTCAAATCAAACAACTTGCCGAGCAAAAAGGCGTTACCGGCGCTTACGACGTAAGGTTCGCGTTCGTTCCCTTTGGCTTAGGCGGTTCGTTAGATTACGCAATCACCTTTACCGAAGAGATAGAAGAAACCGTAACCGAAATTACGTCCGGCGGCTCGTTCTTGTGCTATAAAACAAGCGGCGAAAATTTAAAGATAACCATAACGCCGTCGGTTAGCGGTACTTGGAGTTTTACGTCTGCGTCTAACGGCGATACTTATGCTTATTTATACGACGAAAACGGAAAGTCCATTGCGTATGATTTTTTCGGCGGCGAGGGCTTGAATTTCTTGCTTTCTTACGAATTGGAAGAAGGAAAAACTTATACGCTCGAAATCGGTTGTTATAGCAGTGGAGGGTATTATGGTGTATATGTATCCGGCAAAATAGATGCCATTTGGTCTTTCGGTGGTAAGGATGGCGGCTATATGGGTATTATAGTCACTGCGCCCGAAGTTGCCGAATAACAACTCAATCAAAACGTAATAACTTTTAAAAACGTTTTAACAAATTAAAAAAACGCCTTTTCGCATCCGCAAAAGGCGTTTTTTTTAACCGTTGTCCCGAACGAACGTAGGCTTCCCTGTGTAAGGGAAGCTGTCGCGCTTTTTTGCGCGACTGAAGGGTTGTCGTCCGTCACCCGAGCGTTTTTTTAACCGTCATCTTGAGCGTTTTTTAACCGTCATCCCGAGCGTAGTCGAGGGATCTCGCTTGAGTTATCCGTAAGTACTTTAACAAGATTCTTCGGCGCGCTCGTTCCTCGCTTGCTCAGAATGACCTATATCCCTAGCCGTCATCCCGAGCGTAGTCGAGGGATCTCGCTTGAGTTATTCGTAAGTGCTTCAACAAGATTCTTCGGCGCGCTCGTTCCTCGCTTGCTCAGAATGACCTATATCCCTAGCCGTCATCCCGAGCGTAGTCGAGGGATCTCGCTTGAGTTATTCGTAAGTGCTTCAACAAGATTCTTCGACTTCGGGCTAAAGCCCTTCGCTCAGAATGACCTGTAAAAAACGCAAAATAAAAAACCGCCGAAGTAGCCGATAATCGACCTATAGGCGGTTTTTTTGATTTTTTTAGTCTTGGATTTCGCGGCGGCGGAGTCCGTCGTCTTCGTACTTTTTCGTTCGATAAAGTTTGCGATAAAGCGCCGCGATATAGCAACGCATACGGTGCCCGGGCTCTACTACGTATTTATCGCCCTCCCAACCGAAACACGCGCCGTGCGGAAGGGTTAGCATTTCGCTGAAAAGCGTGTCCCAAGTAGTTTGAATAACTCCGAAGTATTTGTTTTTTATGGCGTTTGCGTAATTAATTTTCATAGGTCCTATATTGTCGAAGGGCGAAACGGTTACGCTAAAACCTTTTGAGGCAAGAAACGCCGCAGTGGGTAAATTTTCGTTGCTAGTGTAGTATTGCCAATCGGCTAAAATTATGCTTTTATCCAAAGCGGCAAGTTGTTCTTCGACGCTAACGGCTCCTTCGTCTTTAGAAGAAAGCTCTAGTCCGTCGCCCTCGGGGATAATCTCGCGGGATAAAAAAGTGTCGCCCCACATTATGGTTCGGCGCCCCAAACTTTTTAAATGCTCGGCAACGGCGTTTACGTGCTCGACGAAAATTTTGCGCTTGTTTTTGCCAATATAGACGCGGTCGTCGCCGTAAGTATAGGCTTCGTCGCAGCCGATATGAAAATACTCGCCGGCGCCGAAAAGCTCGCAAAGTTCGCTTATCATTTGCTTTTGTAAAGTCAAAACGTCATCGTTTGTCAAATTCCAAGTCCAACCGCTCGTATCGAACAGGTCCGCGTGTTTTAAATTTTGGTCTAAAGCGGTGTGCTTGCCGTAAATTGCGCGATTTTCGCTCGCGTGGCCGTAAACGTTGAGCATCGGAATCAATTCGAGCCCCATGGCTCGCGCGTCGTTTGCAATCGCTTTGATTTGCCCGCGAGAATAAGTCAGTCCTTTTCTGCCGAAGTCTTTAAAACATTTATATCCGTACGTTCCCCAAAACTCGATTATAACGTGCGTATATTTTAAAAACGCGGCAAGGCGCACGACTCTGCGAATTTTTGCATACGGACTTTCGGGAAAAACGCAAATATGTACCGCGCGCATGCCGTTTAGCGCGGGTTTATCTTCGATTTCGCACTGCGGAAGAGTAAAAACCTCTTGCCCGAATTTCGAGCATCTAACCTCGATAAGCTGCAAAAGCGTAAAAAACGCGTAGTTTAACGCTTTTTCGTTTTCGAATAGAATAGCGGCTTTTTCGCCGTTGATTTTTATTGCGTACGCCGTTCCTCTTTTCAATTCGAGGGCGGGATTTTCGTTTTTTAGACGAAAAGGATTCGATTTTTCGAAAAAACCGCCTTCGGGACAAAAATATGCGCGGTTGCCGTTTAAATCGCACGGCTTAATGCTCAATTTGCCGATTCCCGCAGTGAAATTCGAGTAAAGCTCGCCGAAAAGCTTGGCTTTTTTGGCGTTATAACAATTTTCGGGAATATATAGGCTTGCCTTTTTGGCAAAACATAATTCGCCTTCGGCGTTTTTTACGCGATAGGGATTGGGATAAATCATATTTTCCTTTTTGCGACTTATTCGCTTGATAAATTTAAGTTTTTTCGAAAAACATTATATCAATTCGCCGCCGATAAATCAAGCTTTTTTCGATTTCTATATTATTTTTTTTTTAAACGCTTGCGTTTTCAAAAGTTATCTGCTATAATTTTTGCGGTTAAAGAGTAAATTAGAAATTACGACCAACGAATAAACTAAAAAATTCGCGCGAGGTAAAATGTGAAAAAAAACGCAAAAATATTTGTTTTAACGTTAAGCTTGTTGTTGATATCGGCGGCGTTTTGTCTAAGTTCTTGCAAAACGAGCAGTCACATACATACTTTCGGCGAAAATTATTTAAGCGACGAACTGTATCATTATCGCGAATGTAGCGCGCAAGAATGCGAAGAAGTTGCAGATAAAGCCGCGCACTCTTTTAGCGAGTGGAAAATTTCGAAAGAAGCTACTTGTACCGACAGCGGCGAAAAATATCGCGAATGTAAAACTTGCGGATATAAAATAACCGAAGAGGTCGAAGCGCACGGTCACGTTATAGGCGACGCGTGGGTAGATAAAATGCCGACTACTCGATACGAGGGCGAAATTTTAGTGGAGTGCGCCGTTTGCGGCGAAAAAATCAAAAAGAGCATTGCGGCGATAAAATCCGTCGGATTAGAATTTACTTTAAACAATGACGAAAAAAGCTATTCGTTAAGCGGAATAGGCACTTGTACGGACGAATATATCAACGTGCCCGATACTTATGAAGGCTTGCCCGTAACCGCCGTTTCCGCCGAGGCGTTTAAAAGCAATGAATCCCTAAAAGGCATAACGTTATCGAAAAACACCGTGAGTATAGGCGATCGGGCGTTTTTCGGTTGCAAATATCTTAAAAATATCGAAATACCCGAATGTTTGCAAAGTCTGGGCGAATATTCGCTTTATCAATGTTTTTCTCTCGAATATACTTCGGAAAATCTTGCCAATTATATAGGCAG
>CAYVKZ010000046.1:0-12469 GCA_964452295.1 uncultured Acidiphilium sp. | reverse complement strand
AAGAACTTTTAATTATTTCGTTAAAGAAAACGACTCTGCAAAAAACAGAGCCGCTTATCACTTTATAAGAAAATCGCTTATTTCTATAATTGTTTATTGCTGTCCATTTTAATTAGTTATTGCCGTTGGCAAAATTGATAAGTTTTTTATTCAAGATATCACAGATTATTTTCTGTATTCCGTAAGGATTTTAGAATTGCTTTGTTCGAGGACGCGAAGTTGAGATTTCGCCATATTGTTAAGTTGTTTCAATCTTTCTCCTTGCGGCACATTTTGTTCGATTAAAATCGCATTGTAACTTTCCATATTGGCAATAACGAGCAACTGCTCGATTGTTGCATAATCTCGAATATTACCTTTAAGCGTAGGGTTTTGTTTCCTCCACTCCGCCGCAGTTTTACCAAACAACGCCACGTTTAACAAATCTGCCTCATCTGCATAAACGTATTTCAACTGCGCTTCCGTAAGCGTGGGCACGATATTTTCTTTTATAGCATCGGTGTGGATTCTATAATTCACTTTTGCCAGTTCTCGTTTCGCTGACCATTCAATCGTCTTTTGTTCCTGCGACTTCAGCCGCTGGAATTCAGTTACAAGATATAATTTGAATTCAGGATTTAACCAACTCGCAAATTCAAAAGCAATATCTCTATGAGCATAAGTTCCGCCGTTATTTCCGGACTTTGAAATCATGCCGATCGCATTTGTATTTTCGATCCATTTTTGCGGAGACAAATAAAAGCTATGTCTTCCCGCGGCGTTCTCAAAGGACTCGAATTCGTGCCCTTTGAAATCGGGATTATGCAACTTTTCCCAAAGTCCCAAATACGAAATAACGTCTTTATTACGCATCCACGTAGCAATGGGAACTTTCGGCTCGGAAGGATTTGCATATCTCGCCAAATCGGTCAGCGATATATAGTCGTCTTTGTTTATTTTCTTGTACTTTACGTCGATTCCGTTGACAGACAATTCGTTCTTCATCATTGTTGCTCCCTTTTGGTTTTAATGTCGTACTGTCACAATACTATTTTCAGTCAATGCTCTGTCAATTGTACTGCTTATATTATAACACATATGATGATTTATTTCAATCGTTTTTGTTCTGTAGGTCAAAACTCGGTTTTAATTTTAGTGAAAGAATTGCTTCGGTTTTTTAAAATTTTAATAATTGTTCCCCATAATGTATATTCTCATCCACAGGTGAATACGGATCGTCCATATAATTTAGCAACAATCTCGTTCCCGTCGGATATTCTTTTTTCATTCCGACGGATAATCTTCGCAATCGTTCAAATTCGTTCATTTTTATATCTCCTGCTTTCAATGTTTTTCTCTTATTGTTTTGTTAACCGAACTTTATCCCACTCTTCTGTTCAAGAAAAGCGTTCATCTCATCCCCTGTATAGAGAAAATAATCTTCTCCGCTATTCCATAACGATACATACAAATCTCCGTCGGACGTTTCAATAGCTCGCTGTTCTACACTTTCTCCGAATCCGTCGCTGTTTTGTCCCACAACCGCCTCCTTTAATCTTTTCGTTTCTTCATCTGTTAAAGGGCTGTTCAAATAACAAGAAATCTTGCCGTATAGCATATTATTCTTTTCTTCTACATCCCATTCGATAAATCGCAATTTTTCCGAAAGCCCCGCGTGTTCTCCTACGTATTCCGCCATATTCGTTATATACCGTTGCTCTTTTTTTAATAAATTCCTGAATTCGTCTTCGTAATCGAGAACTTCCTCTCCGCCAAGAAAATACGAGTTTCCGTCTTCTTCAATTACTTCACCGACTAACGGACAATATAAATCCAGTCGTATCTCCGAAAATTCCTTTTCCATTTCTCGAATATCCTCGTATATTTCTTCTTTCGTTTCATATTGTTCGTTTAATAAATTCTCTTCCAAGCGGTCTTTAATATTCTCGTCTTGAATTTTCATCAACTGCGTTTTCAACTTATATGCTTCATATAACGTATCTTTATTTTTCGTCAGTAGTTTTATCAAAGCATTACCGAAATCGTTATCCGATTTCAGTTCCGCTCTTATTACCTTTTCTGTTTTGCCTATATGCAGTTGAAACGGCAACAAAATATCTCTGTTATCCGTAAACGATTCATACAATTCCTTTTCTTGCATTAAATCCAATCTCTTTTTTATGCCGTTTCCCGTTTCTATTTCCGCATAAAACATACTATATTTCTCCTAACTTTATTTCGTTTTCGTCCAATACGTCCTGCAACGTCATTCCGTCTTCCATATATACCAAGCCTTTTCCTGAAACAAGTTTTCCGTTGTGTTCCGATATAAAATCCTGCGCATAACGAGTATAATCTACATACTTATCCAACTCTTGCGAAATTTCATAATCGTTTTTCAGTAACTTTTTGCCAACCGTTTCCAGCTCCGTGCAATTAGGCACGTAACCGAAGCACTCCAAATTTTCCGTAATCTTCAATAATTCCTCTATACGCTCCGTTTCCTCATATCTCATAACAGCAAACAATTTATCCATTCCGTCACATAATTCGTCTTTTTCGAGTACGGCATTCAAAAGTTCATTTATTTTATAAGCGTCGCCTTGGGTAAGTCGTTTTTCAAAATACTCTCGCCATTCCGAACCGAAATCGCATGCGTCGATTGTCGCACTACAATCCGTTATATCTTTTGCACCGATTCTTTTTATTGCTTTATTTATCGCTATTTCTTCACACGGAAAATACAAATAGTTTTCTTTGCCGTCTTTCTCGATTCTTACGCCTACAATGTCCGAGTCGTAATAATATGCGGGAAATCCGTTTCCGTTATATACTCGTTCAAACTCTATATCGGGGTTTCTAAACAACAATCCGTAACTTGTCGGTATTCCGTTTCCGAACAGCAATAAATTTCGTCCAAGTTTTACAAAATCTTTCTTTTCCGACTCTGCCGTAGATATGCCGCCATTTTTATCCAATTCGCTGCGTAAACCGATTTTTCTTAAATCCGACACATCCGTAATTAACGTATAGCAATTCCCGTTGAACGTTACATTGATTAAATCCTTTATCGTCATATGATTTGATATTTCTTTGATAGCGTACAATCGAGCAACTTCTTCATTCGTAAAACTCTCCATTCGCTTGGCAAGATAATTCATTTCGTCCAAATCTATAAACGTATCTTCAAAATCGGCAAACGCTTTCGGCTCGATTACCGTCCTTACAAATGCTTGTCCGCTATGCAAGGATAATGAACCACACGTTTCCTCCAATTCGGATTCCGAACACGGAAATCGTATTGTTTTGCGTTTGTCGTTATTTTCCAATACCAACTCAATCCCTGTAAAGTTCATTGCGTTTTCTCCTCTTGCATTGCCGTCGTTCCGCATCTTCTTATCCGTATCGCTTGCATTATCGTTTCATACGTCTTTCCCGATATAAGACTTTTATCCGATAAATCCGCAAGCGACAAATATTTCGTACCAGCCGTTATATCTTTCGCCGCTCCGAGCAAAACATATCCTTCTTCCGAAATATTCGTTAAACAGATATTATTCAGATAAATCTTTCCGTACACCCTTGCTTTTTTCGCACGTTGCCATAAACACGGATCTGCCGACAATAAATATAATATCGCAAGCGTTTCTTTATCCTTTTTGTCCGTGCGTTTTAACCCTTCCGTAAAGGCTTGTTTGTGTTTTGCATTTTTGTAATACATTGTTTTCTATCCTCCGTTTCGTTTTTATATAAAAACAGCCGAATATTCTTACCGAACACTCGACTGTACTTGTATTTACTTTTATTTTTTTAGATTATCGTCGTTTTTTTGCCCAACATTCGTCATTACCCGCTTTCACCGCTACTCATTCGACGATTGTTCACTTCGTTGTTTTAACCGCCTTTCTCGCGTCCAAACTGCGCATTCTCTACGCCGAGCGTCTTCTTCAATTCATTGTTTGTTCAAGTCCTTGCTCGAATTCGTCGGAAATTCGTATATCCGTTAAAAACTTCGGATCGACGATTACTTCCGATTCGTTTCTTCTGTTAAACAAGGCAAAAATGTGTTCCTTTTCTATTTCCGCCTCGTACATCGTTCCGTTTTCGTTAAATCGATGTGAAAACCATTCCGCAACTTTTCTATCTACCGTCCACGATAACGCTTTAATATTTTCTGCATTGTACGAAGTCACTCCGCGATAAATCGTTACGATTTCTTCTAATTCGTCATATTCTCGTAATTCGCTTTCCGTCATGAGTTCACTTGGCTCTGCTTGTCTAAACATAGAAAGTAATTCCCTTTTACTCACATTCGCATCGCTATTCGGGTTTTCCGACTGTGTCCATGCATCGGCAAGAATTTTTGAAAAGTCCGCTTTTGATAAATACGGCTTAATGTATTTTAGAAAAGTCAAAGCGTACGGCTTGTTTATCATCATATAAATTTGATAGACGCTATCGGCGTTGTCAAACTGTTTTTTCATAAACAATCTCCACGCCTGCAGATTTTCTTCGTTCTCTATTATATTTACAGGTTTCAACTCTCCATTCTTTGAAATAGCCACGTAGCCGGATGACGTAAACGGGTGTTGTACAATCGTCGGCGAATACGGAGTCTTGTTAATTTCCGTCATCAACAACACACGGGCGACATCTTTCATTTGTTCTAAATTTGTTTTGGCTTGCATTGTGCCTCCTCTGCTTTTGGGTATAAAAAAAGCACAGAGTTTTTCTTGCTCTGCGCTTGGTTTCATATTCATTTTTTTCAATTACGAGAGTTCAACTCCCCTCACTATTGAAAAACACCCGTTTTATATCTTTATTTTTGTCAAAAAAATTCCACCCTTAAAAAACGAAAAAAGCCTTGAAAAATCAAGACTTTTTCGGGCAATATCTTTTTTATTGCCTCTTTATGGCGGAGGATGAGGGATTCGAACCCCCGTGCCCGCTAAGGCAAACGGTTTTCAAGACCGCCTCGTTATGACCGCTTCGATAATCCTCCCTATTGCGGCTGTCGGCAAACGCCGAACTGCCTATTAAGTATATATTACCGACAAAAAAAATGCAAGCGTTTTTTTAGATTTTAAACACAAAATTAAAATTTTTTTTGATTTTTTTATTTCTTTTGCAAATTCAACCCGATAAAAAACACCAAAACTTCCGCAAAATTCAAAAAATAAAAGTCGTTAGACTGCGTTTTTATCTTGCTTTTGCGCTCGTTATGTTATATAATAGTTCGGCAAAGACTTTTTATGCCGAGCGACCCTCGCCGATATTGCAATACGAAAGAACAAGGATTAACAAAAATGGCAAAAGCCGCGTCTAACTTTTTTAAAACGAACAAAGTGCTTTTCACACTACTTTTTACTACCGCCCTGCCCATAATAATTCAAAACGCCATAACTAACTTTTCCGGGCTGTTAGACAATATAATGGTCGGGCGCTTGGGCGAATTGCAAACTAACGGAGTTTCTAGCGCGAATCAGCTTTTTTTCGTGTTGCAACTGTGTTTATACGGTGCGGTCGGCGGCGCGGGAATATATACGGCGCAATTTTTCGGCACAAACAATCATTCGGGCATCAAATTTACGCTTATTTATAAAATCGTAATAGCCGTTATCGTCGCGCTCGTAGGAATGGCAATCTTCTACTTTTTCGGCGAAAATTTGATAAGTCTTTTCGTTAAAGGCGAAGGTGCCGAGGCGGATAAACAAGCCGTTGTCAACTACGGAAAATCGTATATTTTGATTATTTTAATAGGAATTATCCCCTTCGGTCTTTCGCAAGCTTACGCCGGCACTCTGCGCGAAACGCTCGACACTGTTTTTCCGATGATAGCTTCGACTATAGCCGTGGTAGTGAACTTAATTCTTAACTATACGCTTATATTCGGCAAATTCGGCGCCCCCGCTCTAGGCGTAAACGGAGCCGCCGTCGCCACTGTTATTTCACGCTATATCGAAGCAGCATTGCTCATTTTTAGACTGCATTTTAATAATAAATACGAATTTATTAAGCGCGAAATCGAACCTAAAGTTTCAAAACAAGTATTTTTGGGAATAGTTAAAACCTCGCTCACTCTTTTTGTAAACGAGCTTTTGTGGTCGGGCGGTATAACGACCATTAACCAATGTTACTCGACTTGCGGACTAACCGCTTACGCCGCCGTCAACATCGTTTCTACTCTATCGAACACGCTTAACGTGGTAAATATATCGCTAGGCACCTCGATAGGTATACTTTTGGGGCAAATGCTTGGACAAAACAAGCAAGAAGAAGCAAAAAAAGCATCGCGGGCGATGACTATTTTATCGGTTATGATTTGTGCCGCGATATCGATTGTTTCGATTGCGATTTCTCCGTTTTTCCCAAAACTTTACGCCGTTTCGAATGAAATAAGAAGTTTGGCAACCTCGCTTATAATAATCGCCGGATGCATAATCCCCATCGACGCAATCGCGAACGCCTCGTATAATACGCTACGCTCGGGCGGAAAAGTGTTTTTGACTTTTATGTTCGACAGCGGCTTTACTTGGCTAATTTCGGTGCCGTTGGCTTTTTGTTTGAGCCGCTTTACTCAAATTTCTATTGTCCCGCTCTTTTTTGCAGGCAACGCGATAAACATACTTAAAAGCGCCATCGGATTATATTTAACCGGTAAAGGTATTTGGCTTAACAATATAGTAGAAAAATAATCCGCAAAAAGCACTTGCAAACGAATTTTTTAGGCAAAAAAACAACTCTATTCAAGCACGAAAAAACACAAAAAGTGCCCCTATAGGTCGATTATCGCACATTTCGATAAACAAATCAAACGCATATGTCAGACGAACGAATTATAGAACCCGTAGCTTACGTTAAAAGCGACTTTAAAGAAAAATTCGGAATTCCGCGCCAAAGCGGACTAGCCCCCGCCACCGAGGCGCTTATAGTTTTTACTCCAAAATATCGCGACGAAAACGCCCTTAAAGAAATCGAAGGTTTCGATTATTTATGGATAATTTTCGAATTTTCCGCCGCCCGCCGCGAAAAATTCAATCCGACCGTGCGCCCGCCGCGCTTAGGCGGCAACAAACGCGTAGGCGTTTTTGCAAGTCGCTCACCCTTCAGACCGAACGGCATCGGGCTTTCTTCGGTAAAGCTTTTGGCGGTAGAAAAAAACGACGAATACGGCACGTATTTACGAGTAGGCGGCGCCGATATGCTAGACGGGACTCCCGTTTTTGACGTTAAACCTTACATACCCTATAGCGACGTTCATTTAAACGCGCGCGGCGGTTACACCGAATTAAAAGATTTCAGCAAGCTGAAAGTAAGTTTTTCACCCGAGGCAAAAAAAATTTTACCGCCCGAAAAACTCAAAGCTCTTGAAGAATGTTTAACTCAAGATCCCCGCCCCGGTTATAAAAATAAAGAGACGAAAAATGCAAAAAGCGAATGTTTCGGCATGCGTTTTTCGGATTACGACGTAAAAATAACGATAAGCCATGATGAGCTTATCGTTACGGAAGTCACTAAAATTATTTAATTTAAAAGCTTGCTCCGTTTTTAAGCAAGCTTTTTTGTTTTTTATTTGTCGCAATTTATAACGAAAAATTTTTGCGTTATTCACGAGAAGTATCGTTAACCTCTTGCGCGAATTGTCCGTTTTGTTCGGCGCCCAGCCTACAAAGAAACGAGCAAACCATAAACGTCAAGCCGACCCCTATAGACGAAGCTTCGCTTATATCCATCGCAACGGCGTCTTGCATCGCGGCGGTCATAATGCCTTGAGTTATTTCCGCCAATATAAGCGCGCCGAGCGGAACGCAAACGGTTATTATTCCCAATCTGAAAAGCTCTTTTGCCACAGCCAAATCGAAAGGCGTGCCGCGCAAAAGCTCGTTTTTAAAATAGATTTCGGCAAATTTTGCCACGACGCCCTCGCCCGCGCACAAAAATATACCGGCTGCCATACAACAATAAAGCGAAGACGCAGAAACGCCCGCCTCGTTTTGCAGTATACTTTTTAACTCTATGCCGCCGAATTTTAAAGCTTCTATTCCCGCGGCTAGACTAATTATGCCGACCACACAGCCGCATGCGCCCACGATACAGCAGATAAATACGATTTTGCTTAAAATTTTGCCGATTTTTGCCAGAGTTTGAATAACTTTTAACGTTTCCATATCCACCACTCCTTCTATCCGCCTTAAAACTTAAGTTTTAAGTTTAGCCGTTTTGCTCTCCTTCGGGAGCTTCTTTCACGAAAACGAAAGCATGATAATTTTCGTTAACCTGTTTAAACTTGCCGAGTTTTCTGGTAACGACAACCGGCGATATCGAGTGAAATTCCCACCCGTCGACGCATTCTTGCCCTATAATATCAAAAAATTTGACTATCGCGTTTTGCGCGGATTCTTTCTTTTTTACAACGAGCGCTTCGGAAAAAGGTACGACCTTATAAATTTTCATAGCAAACCTCCATCGACAGCCGTTAAAAAATTAAACCGAGCAAGCCCAAAACGTGTCATTTTTGCCCGCTTCGACAAATCTTTGCTTAACGACTAAACATAGCTTTTTATTTTTTCTACGCCTAGTATAACATATTTTTTTTAATTAGAAAAGTAAAATACAAAAATTTTTAAAAGTTTTTTTGCAAATAATTAAAACGCCCTCGCTCTATTTGACTTTTTTCGTTAAATATAGTAAAATCTTTTGGCAACTTGGAAGGCGCAACTAAAAATTTATAAGCTTCCTTAGTTAAATGGATATAACAGCCCCCTCCTAAGGGTTTGCTATTCCTAAAATGAACCCGTCGAAACGGGGCAAAACTATGTAAAAACTGCTTAAAATCGTGCATTTTGGCGATACGGCAGACGGTTAAAATAAAATTTGGTGACCTACTTGGTGACCACGGCGAAAAAACTTCGCCCAAACGGGTATTGCTATATCTTAAAAAATTGAACATCCCTTTCCGTAGTTAAATGGATATAACGCGGACCTCCTAAGTCTGTATTGTGAGTTCGATTCTCGCCGGGAAGACCAAAAAACGACCGAGATAATCGGTCGTTTTTGCATTGTAGCGTTTTTAGTCTTCTTTGAATTCGGTCAACATTCGCAGGTGTGCTTGATTATAGTATTTGCGGAAAGTCGCCCATGGTAAGGTCGTATCCTGCGAGAAGGCTATTATCACGCCCATCAGTTCGCCTTTGTCTTTTGCCTCAGCAATTGCCTTTTCATAATCCGTTTTCTTCATATCGTTTTCTCCTTGTTTTTGGTAAACAAACAATACCGTAAACGGCAATTAAAGTCCAGCATAAAGCACCGAAAACGCAAAGGAAAACAACCGATTTCGCAGTTGCTTTTGGTTAGTTCTTTTCTCTAAACTGTTCAAGCATTATTTTTAACGCCATTCCATTTCTATATTCTTTTTTCATTTCTTCCATATTATATCCATCTAATTGAGGCATATAAGGTTCTTTTTGTTTTGCAAAAATATTATTATAGGCCTCATTGTTTACATACACATATTCTTCAAATGCCTTTTTTTCATCTTCATTATCAAATAAAAGCATTGTTTCCATATATCTTGAATAATCATAAGGAGCGTTTTCTGCACCATTATAATAACAATGTAAAATATATTTCAAGGATGATTTTATGTAATAACTATAATAGATCCCATTAATTCTATTTTCATCAACAGCCATTATGGATGAATGGTCGGGTGCTATTGCTGTCCAGCGTCCACCGTCCATGACCATTAGTGTAAAAGATTGAAGCACTGTTTGATAATATTTTAGGTCAAGGTTATACCAATGTGGTTTAGGGTCAGTTTGACTAAACAAATAATATTCGTATCCGTCTCGTGTGTCATCTCGTTCACACTTTAAAGTAAATTCAGGCGCGTATGTATAAAAATCTATATCATTTTCGTAAATCGGCGATTTTTGCCATTTATCAGGTTGTTGTAAATAATATAGAAATTTATTCAAAGGCGTTTCGTTTATATGAAATCTTTTTTGCCAAAGGTATTCTATATGATTAATATCGGCAGACCTATTTATAGGGGTATTTGTGTCAGCCACCCGCGTATATATGTTATTTGAAAAAACCCCTTCAAAATTTTCAGTTAAATAAAAGGGAGTATTGTGCCTATTTTTTACAATTATAACATCTATTGTTACTCCATCTAAGTTTATGGGTTTAACAAAGACTAAAGGGCGTATCCCGCCTGCAAATTTTTTATCTTTTAAAAAATCAACTATTTTTTGTGTATTTTTTCTATTAGCATCAGAAGAAACATCGCATAATTTGAAATCATTTTCTTCATCCACCCCTATTATAATGTAGCAATCCCTATTTGCTAAATTGTTTGAAAAACAAATAATGTCGTGAAGTAAATTTGTTTTTTGTCTTTCGGTATACCATTCACGCTTAAAATCCCAATATTCGCCCTCCTGCTTAAGGTTTATCAAACTTACAATTTCATTAACCATTTTAGCTGTTCTCCCTTAAAACAATTCTTCAATGATTTTTACCATTTCTTCGCCACGAAGTTGTTTCCTAAAACGAACATTATCAATCTCACGTTGCATTTCTTCAAACAGTTTTTTAGCACAGTCAATTTTACGTTTTTTTTCAGGATCAAGTTCGGTTTTGTCCTTTGTTTCAACCACTAAATTCAACTGTTTGCTCCCGTCCTTTTTCTTGACAATATACATAAAGTCAGGGCTGTACGTGCCGTCGGCATATGTGGGAATTCTAACCGTACGTTTTGGAATTTTACCAAACACTTCAATTTCAGCTATATTTGACGTAATATCCGTAGTAATATTTTCACGCTCCAACTGCGAATCATAACAACAAGCGTCGTATAAGTATTTATCCAAAACCGCTATATCGGCAGGTATTTGACCAACGTCCGTGCGTACGATAGACTTCTTTAATTTCCCGTCAGCATCGCAAAGCGGATCGTTTACTGCAACATTAACCTTTTCATAAGAATAACGCTCATTAAACTGTGAAATAAACCAAAGCCTATACTCATCAACGAATTTTTGTAGCGTTTGCTTACAGAAATACTTTTCGGGAACGGTTTTACCCGTAAAATATTCGCAAAGGGCGGCATGAGTCAATTTAATGGGAATATTCGTTTTTACCTGCACCTCTTTCAAGAAAGTAGAATATGTCAATTCTTTCTTTTCTGTAAACGAACTGCCCACAACTTCTTCAAAATCAACGCTACCGTCAACGTCAACTCTCTTTGTCCTTGCAATTCTTGTAGTAACCGTTGAACGTCCGTCAATACCTTTTTCTAAAATTTTAACGATGGCTTGTTTTAAGGTTTCATCATCAATCTTTTCAAAATGCAAGTAGTATTTTTGATTGATAATCTTCCACAAATTTTCAAGTTTTTTAAAATTGTCCTCACGGATATTTATGCGTGCAATATTTTTGTTTTTATCATTGTTAATTTCAACAACCTTGCCGTTTGCAAGTGCCTTAAATAAGTCGGGATAATCTGTCATAAAAGCTGACTTATTTTCTTCGATAAGGGTATAATCCACGGGATCTATATAATTTTTTATAATTATATCACGTAAAAATTGACGAATATCAATATGTTTCGTTTTCGCATATTTTTCAAGGAATTCCTTCGTGATTTTAAGCTCGATATTTGCGTCACCGTTGATTTCTTTTTTCAATCTATCCGCAAAATCCTTTTCAGAATAGTCGATAATATAACGCAAATACATTTGTTCGTCGCTAATACGGTTACCAAACTCATCCACAGGTAAGCGCAAACCACGACCGACTTCCTGTAATTTACTTGTTTCGCTGCCACTACTACGAAGTTTTGCGATAACAAATACGTTAGGATTGTCCCATCCTTCCTTTAACGTCCATTTGGAGAAAATGAAACGAGTAGGCTCAAATTTACCGCTATCGTCTTTAATGCGGATAATTTTGTCCTTTTCTCTTAAAACTTTATCTACTTCTTTTTTTACTTCATCGCTATCAGTACTGTTGTCTTCTGAGAAATACGCAGCAATAGTTTCGCTAACGTGAGCGAGCGAATATTCAAGGAATTCCTTATATTCCTTGTCCTTTTGATTAGTGAGTATCGTCAATTTCCCAATTTCAGACGTTAATTTCGCTTTGAGAAGTTCTTCAAACTCTTTTCTCAAATAGCCGTCGTCACGGAAAGAATCGATGCTATCTATAAAAAAGAGCGAGAGCGTTTTAATACGATTCAAACGCTTAAAATTTTCACGTTCCTTTTCAAAGTGTCTGTCAAGCGCAAGCGAAAGCATCGTTTTTTGATAAGTGTCACTAAACACTTGCGGATAAATTGCGTCGCTAACGTGTAAATCCATACCGTTAGAAAGCATAACCAAGCCTTTTTCGACGGAAGCAACCATAATACCCGTAAGACTGTCGTCAATTTCGGCAAGGGATTGTCCAACAGTCAAATCATACGCCTTTTTCGTAAGTTCGTTTTGCA
>CAYVKZ010000045.1:0-12676 GCA_964452295.1 uncultured Acidiphilium sp. | reverse complement strand
GTGCTTTGCGATATACGGGTGACAGACTATAAACGAATTTGCTTTACCTCAAACAAGTATTAGCACAAGCGAATATTAAAAATCCTAGAAACTAAAGTTTAGCTCTAGGAAGCGGTAAAAATTCAATTTTTAATTAAAAATTTGTTTTTAAGTAGTCATTCTTTTGGGAGAGTGACTACTTTTTTTCTCTTAAATATTACTAAAAAAGCAAAAAAGAAACCTAGAAAACGGTGTGGTTCCAAATGCTACACTTTTTCGTATTAACAGATTCGCAATAAATTAAGGAATTTTAACTTTCAATTGTCGTGTTGTCCTCATGGAAGTATAAACTGCGAAGTAATTAAAATTAAAAAAAAGAGTGGCTAAAATCCACAAAACTCGAAGAAAATGAAATCTTAGATGATGAAAAGTAACTATATCCGTTAGGGTATAACGCACGCAAAAAATGCTTGACAATAGACTCGAAAGTGCATAATCGTACAAAAGCATAAACTAAACATACGCAAAAGCTTGTTTAATGCATGCTTTCAAGCTAAAACGAATAAAAAATCAAGGATTTTATTACTACAGAAAAAGATTATCGAAATTAAGCAAAAAACGTTGACATTTAATCGCAATTTAAGTAAACTAAGTATATTATGAAAAAAATTAAAATCAAAGATAGAGTTTTTACTTCGAATAGCGAATATGTGACGATTACGGAAATATCGAACAAAAGCGAATTGAGCGTATATCGTTTAACTTGCGAAAAAAATACCGAAAACGCGGAAATTTCTTTTGAAATTCCGATGTTGGGCATTTTATCCACACTTGTGCCGATAACTGAGTTTAATCGCAACCGTATGGTAAAACAATGGTTTAGTCCGCGCCGTTCTAAGTCGAATTTTTATTGCGGAATTCCGATGTTGGCAATGCCTTGCGACGGAGAGAAAAATTATATAACGGTAGCTTTATCCGATGCCATAGGTAACAATGAGCTCAGCGTATGCGTTAACGATTTCGTTAGTTACGATAAAATTAAGGTCGAAGTAAAAATCGGGCGTATGGACGCGCAAAAAACGATTGATTTGCGTGTCGATATGCGAAATATTTTCATTGCGCAAGCATTGCACGATTTAGGAAAGTGGTTCGAAGAATATTATCCCGCGCAATATCTCGTACCCGAAGCAGCATACGACGCGTTGTATTCGACGTGGTATAATTTTCACCAACACCCGAGCGCGGAAAAGTTATTGTCGGAGTTGAAGACGGCTGCCAAATTAGGCTTTAAGACGGTGATTATCGACGACGGTTGGCAATACGACGGCAACGGCACCGGCGATTATATCGATTGCGGCGATTGGTCGGTATCCAAAGAGAAGTTCCCCGATTTCAAAGGGTTCGTAGAGAGTTTGCACGAACTCGGCATGCGCGTAATGCTCTGGTTTCCCGTTCCGTTCGTGGGATTTAATACGGCGGCTTATCAACGTTTTAAAGACAAGTTGTTGTATGAAGAAAAGGGGAATATTAACGCCGGGATACTCGATCCGCGTTATGCGTGCGTTCGCCGTTTTATAACGGAAAACTTTTGTAATTTTACAAAAGAAAATCGTTTGGACGGATTGAAGCTCGATTTTATCGACAGTTTTATGGAAAAGGAGCAAACGCCTTGTGCAAATAGCGAAATGGACGAAAAAGATTTGTCGTCCGCCATTGTAAGACTGTTGAAAGAAATAAACGTCGGCTTGCGAAAGATAAAAGAAGATATATTGATAGAATTCCGTCAAGATTACGTAGGACCCGCTATTACGCGGTACTGTAATATGTTGCGGGTAGCCGATTGCGCGTTCGATTCGATTACGAATAGGGTTGCCGTAACCGATATGCAAATGCTCGGTTATCCGCTCGCCGTACATTCCGATATGTTGTTTTGGTCACCGGAAGAAGAAAACGCAAACGTTGCAAGACAGTTGTTGAATATCTTGTTTTCCGTTCCGCAGATTTCGATTTTGTTGCAAGAGTATCCGCAAGAACATTTTGAAATAGTGAAAAACTTTATTTCGTATTACGAAACGAATAAAAAACTTTTACACGGTGGAGATATTCTCGTGCAAGGTGCGGATCAAACCTATTCTATGGTACAAAAGCGTTCGGCAGAAAAAACGATAGCAATATTATATTCTACGTCCGTTTATCATTGCGCCGACGAGACAGATTTATTCAATGCGACGAACGACGAAGAAATTGTTGTCGTGAATGATTCGGATGACGTAATAAAGGCGAAAAATAAAAATTGCTTTGGCAAAGTAGTAGAAGCGTTAGAGTTAACGAAAGGCGTCCACCTCGTTCGCGTTTCGGTCGGCGGAATGCTCGAAATGAGGAAATAAAAATAACATACGCAATAGATAATAGATTAACCGAACAAATGAAGTGTAAAGATAAAGCGGCAAAGCATGCTTTTGTTCGTCTGCAATTTTCGTTAGCATTTTGCTATGTAGAGCTCTCAATCTTTTTGCATAAATAACCGCAATTTCACCCTCTTGAGTGAGCGATTAATCGTTGATTAAAATATAATTTTTGTAACTTTTTGGAGATTCGAAAATGCTGAATGGATTGTATGAAAAATTAGGAGAGCAATCCGATGTGGCAATCGTTATTATTTCGATTGCCGTTATGCTTTTATGCGGCTTTTTAATGACGCGGCTTACAAAGCTTTTAAAACTGCCTAACGTAACCGCGTACATCATCGCGGGGATACTTATTGGTCCCTTTTGCCTCAATGCCGTGCCGCAAGAGATAATAGACGGCTCGGCTTTTATTTCGGATATCGCTTTGGCTTTTATCGCGTTCAGCGCAGGTGAATTTTTTCGATTTTCGGCATTCAAGGGCAAGGGTAAACAGCTTATTATAATAACCGTGCTCGAGGCGCTCGTCGCTTCGTTGTTTGTGTTTATTTTGCTTTATTTAGTTTTGGGGTTGGATTTAAACTTCGCACTAGTTATGTCTGCTCTTGCTTCGGCTACCGCGCCCGCGTCCACGCTTATGACTATTCGTCAAACGAAAGCACACGGGGATTTCGTCGATACTCTTATATCGGTCGTCGCGTTAGACGACGTAGTTAGCCTTTTAGCGTTTAGTATAGCCATATCCGTCGCGATGGCGGACGTTACCGGGCAGGTCGGCGCGGGTGACGTATTATTGCCGCTTCTTTATAACGTAATTCTTATTTTAATCGGTGCCGGGTTGGGATATTTGCTTAAGCTACTTATGGCAAAGCGCTCCACAGATAACAGACTTATTGTTTCGGTTGCGTTGCTCTTTGCCGTATGTGGGGTGGGCGCGGCACTCGGCGTTTCGCCCTTGCTCGCTTGCATGGTTATGGGAATGGTCTATATCAACGCGTCGGGCGACGATAAGCTCTTTAAGCAATTAAATTATTTTTCGCCGCCGATTTTGCTCTTATTTTTCGTGCGGTCGGGCATGAGTTTTCGGCTGGATACGCTTTTCGACGTATCGGCTCGCGTAGCGGGCGTGCCTTTGTTGCTAATCGGATGTCTGTATTTTTTAATAAGGATAGCGGGAAAATACGTAGGCGCGTTTATAGGCTGCAAAATATGTAAAAAGCCTAAAAAAACCACTAATACGCTCGGGCTCGCGCTTATCCCGCAGGCGGGCGTTGCGATCGGCTTGTCCGAGCTTGCCTCTCGTACGATAGGCGGCACTCTCGGTCCGGTTATTCAAACGGTTATAATGTCTTCGAGTATTTTATACGAATTGATAGGGCCGGCGATGGCGAAACTTGCGTTGACTCTTTCGGGCTCGATAGGCGACGCCGAGTCCTCGAGTCGCGAAAATATTGAAAGATTGCCGCCCGAAAAGACCGAGCGCGAGCTTTTAATAGAAAAAATGAACGCCATTCAATCGGAGATCGAGCGGCATAACTATGCGCGTTCGGAAGAAGAAAAAGCGTTTACGGACGCCGCCGAGGAGGAGTACGATATGATCGCTCCGCTTGACAAAAACAGAAAATTCATAAACAGAAGATAGCCGTTTGCGGTTTTAAAATATTTTGATAAAAAACGGCAAACGCTTCGATAATCGACTTATAGACGGATTTTTAAGGAGAATTTGTTATGAACGATATAATTGCAAAGTTTTTAGGAAATTGGTGTTTGGGTATTGGTTTTACGGGCGTTTTGTTTAAACTCGGACTTTCGATGGTGCTGTCGGCAATCGTCGGATGCGAGCGCGCAACAAAGCGTCACGCGGCGGGGTTAAGAACGTTTATGCTTGTTTCGGTTATTTCTACGATAGCCGCCATGATAGACGGATACTTCATAAAGGAGCTTGGTGCTAGCTTTTCGCTTGCCATCGGAGCGACCGTCGTCGGAATTGCAATCGTGAGTTCGAATACCATTCTTTACAGCTCGAAAAATCAGCTTAAAGGTTTAACGACGTCGATTGCGCTTTGGGCAATGTCGGCAATTTCGATGTTAATAGGTCTTGATCTCTATTTTGCGGCACTTATAGCTTTTGCCGTCTTTATGATTTGTTTGACGATTTTCATACGGTTCGAAGTTGCTTTTAAAAACCGCTCCGACCACTTCGAAATACATTTGGAGCTTAATAGCAAAAACGCCTTGCGCGATTTTATTGCAACGGTGCGTAAGCTCGGGCTTAAAATCGACGATATCGAGCTTAATACCGCGTATACGAATTCCGGATTGTACGTTTATTCCATAGCTCTTTCTATACTTTCCGTCGGCGACAAAAAACGGAGAATAAGCCATTCGGATTATATTGCCGCACTCTCAGAGTTAGAATACGTTAGCTTCGTCGAAGAGCTCGAATAAAAACCGAATTTAATATGCTACAATTAAAAAACGATTTTCGAGAAACGTGGAGTAAAGAAAAATGTTTGACGACATAAAACTTTCTAAAGCGTTAAGTCGACTGAATCTGTCTTTTTCCGTCGAGAATATTTACATAAAAACTTATTGGTGCCGCATTGCCGTAAGAGAAATAAAAACATTTATGAGCAAGACGCACGCTCATTCGTTTTTTGAAATTCACCTTTGCATAAAAGGTCGCGCTACGTTCGTTGTCGGGAACGAAAAGGTTTCCGTTAAAGAAGGCGAGTTTATTTTTATACCTCAAAAAACTCCGCATCGAATCGAAAAAATCAGCGACGATTTTATTAAATTGGTGTGGGGATTTGACGTAACCGAAGAAGGCAAAAACGGCGAAGGATATAACGATTTTTTAGTTATAAAAAAATTGACGAGATATTCCGTGTCGGCTTATACGACCGACGTTCTTGCCGAATTAAGTTTATTGTTGCGCAACGTCGACGAGAAAAAAATAGGGTGGTATTCGACCGTTAAACGACATTTATACGGAATATTCGTCGAGATTGCGCGTTGTCTTATCGAAACGAACGATTTATCGGTCGAAAGAGACAAGGGCGAACATAAAATCAGAATAGACGCGATAGCTTCGTATATTGCAGATAATATGGCAAACGGAATCACGATAACCGAATTGGCTCGCGAATTTTCCGTTTCCGAAAGACAGCTTTCAAGAATATGCAATCGCGAATACGGTATGCCTGCGGGCGAATATATTCGCTCTTTACAAATGGCTGAAGCAAAACGGTTGCTGGAAAATTTGGAGTTGTCTGTGTCTGGCGTTGCGAATATGACGGGATATTCGGATTATTACGCTTTTTGCAAAGCTTTTAAGCGAGTCGAGGGGTTATCTCCCGCAAAATTCCGCGATTCGTTACTAAAATAAACTCTGTTTTCCGAGGCGTTTTTTTGATAAATACCGATAAAAGAATTCTTTTAAATGTCCGAAATAAACCAAATCTTGTCCGTTAAGGAATTTTAGCTTAAGCGTTTTTGTGATATTATATATGCGATACGAAAGAACTACGGGCTATGCTTTTTAGATTTAATCGTATTGAAAATTCGCAACGCGTTTGTTTGCGCGGTCGGCGAAAGAAAAGCGCAAGGAGAAATTCTTTTATGAAAGTAAAGGTTAACTGGAATCGAGAACCTTATAATCCGATCAACGTTGAAAAAGACAGACCTGAAATTTTGTCGGTGCGTCCGTCGAAAGAAAAAATATCTTTCGAATGGAAATACGATTCGTTTGATCGTTGCGAAGTTTTCTACGGAGAGGTGGGCAAAGATAAAAAGCAAAAATTTTGCGATAAAGAAAACTCGTTGTTTGAAACGGAAGTCGGAAAAGAGTATGAGTTTTACATTCGCGTCGGCGACAAAACGAGCGTTACGCGCTTGGCTACGGCGGAAGATTTCCCCGGAACGGTCGTTAATTATTTGCATCCGAGCGATAGCGCGTATTATTTTTCGGGAAGATTCCTTGCCAGTCCGTCCATAGCGAGGTTACCGTCGGGGGCGTTGCTTGCGAGCATGGACGTGTTTTCGGTGAAATATCCGCAAAATCTTTCCAAAATTTTTAAAAGCGAAGACGACGGAAAAACGTGGAAATACGTGACGGATTTGTTCCCTTGCTTTTGGGGAACTCTGTTCGTGTACGGAAACAAGGTTTACAACGTCGCCGTTTCGAAAGAATACGGGGATTTGCTCATAGGTTGTTCCGAAGACGAAGGGTGCACTTGGAGCGCTCCTGTCGTTTTGGGCAGAGGAAGCAATTACGAGGATGTTTGCGGCTTTCACAAAGCGCCCGTTCCCGTCATCGATACGGGAGATAAATTGGCAATCGCCGTAGAATACGGCAGTTGGACAGAAAATTTTTATCAAATAGTATATTCGATCGATAAAAACGCCGATCTTATGAAAGCCGAAAATTGGCATACGACCGGTTGCGCTATTTGCGATCAAGAGGCTGATATGCTTCGCTCGGAAGAAAGTCGTTCGATAGAGGGTAATCTCGTTGAAATGCCCGACGGTACGATAAAAAACATTTTGCGTTGTTGCGATAATCGAGCCACGGTTTTGAAAATCGATGATTTCGACGCCGTTCCCGTTTTCGAAAAAACGATAGAATTCCCCTTTGCACATACAAAATTCCACATTCAGAAGTATGAGGGATTGTATTATGCATGCGGAAATCTATCGCCGGCAAGAAACGTGCTTTCGCTTGCGGTATCCGAGGACTGCGAACATTGGAAAATCTATAAAGACGTGTTGAATTATGCGAATATGTCTCCCCAAGAAGTCGGTTTTCAGTATCCGAGCTTTTTTATCGAAAACGGATACGCATATATTTTGTCGCGAACCGCTTTTAACGGCGCTCACAATTTTCACGATTCGAACGCGATTACTTTTCACAAAATAAAACTTTGAAAAATCTATCGATTATAGCAATAATGAAAAAAACTATGAATAAACAATCGGGCGTATTTCCCACGATGATAACGCCGTACAACAAGAACGGGGACGTTGATTATCACGGCGTGGAGTCTCTTACCGAATGGTATTGGGAAAAAGGGTGCGACGGCATTTTTGCCATTTGTCAGTCGAGCGAAATTTTCTTTTTAAGCCTTAACGAGCGCGTGAATATCGCAAAAACCGTCGTTAAAAAAGCAAAAGAGCTCGCACGTCGAGACAAAAGTCGAAAACCGATGAAAATAGTGGTTTCGGGGCATGTTTCTGATTCTTTCGAAGCTCAGGTCGAGGAACTTAACGCGATTGCGGCTAGCGGCGCGGACGCGTTGATTTTGATTTCGAATCGAATGGATATCGAAAATACGACCGAAGAAAAATGGATAGAAGATTTGCATAATCTTATTGAAAAGTTGCCGAAGAATATGCCTTTGGGCGTTTACGAATGCCCGAAGCCATATAAGCGATTGCTTACTCCGAAAATGCTTTTGGCTTGCAAGCAAACGGGGCGGTTTTCTTTTATCAAAGACACATGTTGCGACGCGGCTCTTATTAAGGAGCGTATCGAATTATTAGCGGACGGCGACGTCGGGCTTTTTAACGCGAACGCTCAAACTCTACTCGAAACGCTTCGCTACGGGGCGGACGGATATTGCGGAGTAATGGCTAATTTTCATCCCGAAATTTATAAATGGTTGCTTGAAAACGCAGATAAAAAAGAAGCCGCCGAGGTGCAAGCGTTTTTGTGCTTAGCCGCTTTTACCGAAAGTTTGGCATATCCCGCAACGGCAAAATATTATTTGAACGCTTATGAGAACGTTCGAATAGAGCCGATTTCTCGCGCTATCGATTGCAAATCGGTAACCGAATATCAAAAAGGTTGCTTGGCTCAGATGAAAACTCTCGGCGATTATATCAAAAAGAAAATAGGCATATAAAAATATAATTTAAAAAATCGCTTTGGGACTATGATTTTCAAAAAGTTAAAAAATTGCGAAAAACGCATTAAAAACAAATAAAAAAGCGGCTTGGCTTATAAAAGTCAGGTCGCTTTTTTCAAGTTTCAGCATCGTGTCGGCGCATAAATTTACGCTTAAATTCGTTTATGTTTTAAGCAAAATTTTTGCACCGTAATCGCTTAAATTTGAGTTTATTCATCCGAGCCTTCGGGTGTTTCGATTTTACCCGTTTGAATGAGCGTTTTTGAGCGCTTCTTTTTTAGCTCTGAGCGTGGCGATTGCGGATTCTCTTGCGCTTTCTAAAGCTTGGTCGAAAGCTTGTTTTTGGCTTGAGTATGTTTCTGCGATTTTATCGATTTCGGCTTGAAGTTCGGCTTTTTCGGCATCGGATAAATCCGCTTCGATTTTTTCGAGATATATTGCGGCTTTTTCGCCGTATTCGCTAACGAGTTTTTCGAATTCGCTTATAGATAAAGTAGAATTTTCGTCGCCTAAATATGCTCTTACTTTAGCGGTTATTGCTTCGAAGTCGGAGGTAATTTCGGTCAAATCGCTCACGGCTTCGCTGAGTCCGGGAACAAACGTGAGTGCCTCTAACGAAGATTTAATGAGATCGAGGCTGGGTTTAACGGTGTTAAAAATAGTTTCGGCTTGGTCAAGTTTTGCTTGGATTTGCGATCTATAACCTTCGGCAAGTTTATCTATTTCCGCGCGAATCGTACTTTCGGCGGTGTTTAAAGCCTCGGTCAAGTTTTGTTTTTTCTGCTCTAAAAGTTCGTCTGCTACGGAATTTTTAAAGGTATTATTCGCGTAAGTTTCAACGCTCTTTATGGTAATTTTACCGTTGGCGTCTTTAAGCGGCGTTGTGTCTTCGATTCCGAAAATAGCGGCAATTTCATTGATTTTTTCTTCGCTTAGCTCGTAATTTTCGATCTGAGTCATAATGCCGTTTACGTCTAACAGCGCGCTGAATCCCGCCTTCGCCGAAGCGTAAAGCTGATAAGCCGCTCCGTAGTAAGAGGTGAGTAAGTGATTAGTCGAGTGTGCCGCGTAAAATTTTGTGTAAGCCGAATAGGTATCGATAGCGGCAACCTTGTCGTAAATCGAAAGCGCGCTTGATTTTGCCGCATTGAATTCCTCGGTAGCGTAGTCCTCGATTTTTTTATCTGCTTCTAAAAGGAGTTGCAAAAGACGAGTTTCGTCAAGCTCTATTGCGGCTTCTAACGAGATGTCGCCGGTTTCGCTTACCGAAAGAGCGAGCCTTAACTTGCTTAAAGTAAGCGATTTAACGGCTTCGTTATCGGGAAAACGTTGTTTAAGTTCGCTTAAGCGGCGGGCGAGGGAGTAAGCGCCTTCTAAGTCGAGAGTGAGCGAGAGTTCCGTGCTTTGGGATTTTGCCGTTATCGAGGTTTGAAGTTTAGATTTAACGCTGTTTAAAAGTTCTTCGTTATCCGAATTGACAACCGCGCTAATCGCTTCGTTTAAACCGTCGCCGATAAAGCCGTGATCTTTTGCCAAATCGATTATTTTTTGTACTGCGGCGTCGAGGTCTAAGCCCGTCAAATCGTCTTCGTCAAATAAAATCATAACGCCGTCGTCGTTTACGCCGCGAACGGCAATAACTTTGCCTTGCTTATCTACAATCAGCTCGACCGATGGGTTAATGTCGATATTAACTACGGCAACGTCTGCTTTCGCAGCGGCTACCGTTTTGTCGGCGTCGTCGGGGGTAGAGTCGGTGTCAGAGCCGCAGCCCGCTAAAGTTGCAAACGCCGTCGCGATCATTATCGCGGCTAACGCAGCGGTTAAAAACTTCTTGAATTTCATTTTTGTTGCCTCCTTTCGCGCTTTTAGCGCAATCACATATTGTTTTAGCAACACGAAAATCGGTAATAATTTTTACGCGAAAATTCGTCTTGCTTTTTCTCTATTGCTTAAAAAGCCGACCTATTCTGCCGCTTTTCACGCAATTTCCACTTATAGTATAGCAATAAAATATATAATTGTCAACAAGAATCAAGCAAGTGAGTGAAAAAGTAGCGTAAGAATTGCATTAGTCTGCGTAAAATACGTAATTGTTTTTTATTGACTTTCTTTTTGTCTTGTGCTAAAATACAAGTAAAATCGTAAGCAAAATACATGTTTCGTTTTAAAAGAGCAAAAATGTAAAATTTATATTTATGCTGATAAAAAACGCAAAAGTCGGGCTATAGGTCGATTATCGGCATTTTTACATAAGTTTAACGCGCATTTAAGGTATAAATTCGCGGCGTAAAAAAGTTAAACGTAAAAAGGATATAGGGAAAATGGAAGAAATAAAAAAGTCAAATTTTAACGTCGATGCAAAAATCATATCCGACATAGAAAAAGTTTTGTCGGACGAGGTGCCGTCCGCGGAAGAATATTCGTCCGTTATGCTGAAAAACGAGCAGCTCAATTTTCAGCTCGTTTACACTAGTGCCGAAAATCACACACTCACGCGCAATTACATAAAGGTCGAGGGTGATCTCGGCGAGTACGTTACTCTCCGCCTTGTCGAAAACGTGCCCGTCGAATATACGCCTTATTATTCCGACGATTATTACATATCCAAAAAAAGCGGGCTTTATCCCGATTTACTTTCGCCTATGCCCGACGAAAAAGAGCTAGGCGTAACGCTTATGCCTAACAAAAATCGAACGATTTGGGTTAGCGTTTTTAGTAAAAAAGGACTTCCCGCGGGCAAACACAATCTCAAATTTTTGCTTTTTTCGCACGAAAACGAGCTGATTTCCGAGCTGGTTTACACAATAGAAGTTTTAAATTTAAACGCCGAATGCGCGCCGATAAAAACTACCACGTGGATGCACTACGACTCGATTTTTCGCGAGCACGACGTAAAGCCGTTTAGCACGAGGTTTTATAAAATTTTTGCCGAGTATTTAAAAGCATACGTGCATTGCGGAATGAACATGCTTTTAACGCCGATTTTTACGCCGCCGCTCGATACCGAGGTCGGGGCGGAGCGACTTACTGCTCAGCTAGTAGAAATTTTTGTGGACGAAAGCGGAAAATATTCGTTTGATTTTTCTCCGCTCGAAAAGTTTATTAAGTTTGCGTTTAAGCGCGGAATAAAATATATAGAATTTTCGCATTTTTACACGCAATGGGGCGGCAATTATTGTCCTAAAATTATGGCAAGCACGCCTAAGGGTTACAAAAGAATTTTCGGGTGGGACGTAAGCCAAAAAGACGAGCGTTACGTGCAGTTTTTAAACGCGTTTTTGCCCGAGCTTATAAAAACTACGGACAAGCTCGGCGTTACCGAAAAATGTTACTTCCATTTGACCGACGAACCCGAGTTTAACGAAAAAACAATCGAAAATTACAAATTTGCGCATCAAACGGTCAAAAAGCACTTGGCGGGGCGCCCGATTATGGACGCCATGAGTCACACTTGGTTTTATGAAAACGGTTTGGTCGATTTGCCTGTCGTTTATACTGCTAACGTTAAAGAATTTAAAGAAAAAGGCATAAACGACGTTTTTGCGTATTATTGTTGCGGTCCAGCAAATCAATATTATTCTAATCGTTTTATCAACATGCCTGCGCTACGTACTCGCATTTTGGGCGCGCAACTTTATCAAAGCGGCGTTTCGGGATTTTTGCATTGGGGCTTTAATTTTTACAATTCTCAATATTCGATAATTCCCATAAATCCTTATCGAGTAACCGATTCGGGCGGGTGCTTCCCCGGCGGCGACGGTTTTATGGTTTACCCTTCGAAGAACGGTGTGTTGCTTTCTATTCGCGCCGAGCTTTTTTGCGAAGCTATACAAGATTACAATTTGCTTTATACTCTCGAAAAGCTCGCGGGCAAGACCGTTTGCGACGAAATTTTAAAAAAGTACGGAATACAAGGTTATAACGTATATCCGCATAGCGAAAAAACGTTTTTAGAGTTTAAGTCGGAAATATATACCGCTCTTTCCAAGTTTTTACTAGCTTAAAACGTTTTTTTATCGTTTTCATTGTTATTTAAGCGCACTCTTTGGCTCCCTTTTATAGGGGAGCTTTTTGCTTGTTTGTACAAGATTTTTTAATGCAAAAGTGCCGATAATCGACCTATAGACGGGTTTTTCGTTTGCGTTTTATAGGTGAGAGGTGTAGTTCATTGCTTATTCCGAGCGGCTGTTTTTTAAAAGTCATCTTGAGCGAGCATTAGCGAGTCGAAAGATCTCGTTTGAAATTATAACACTCAATAGAAAAGCTAATTACTGAACATTGTTTTTTATGGCGCGAAGTGGATTAAAGTGTTATGGCGTTGAAGAGAAAAAAAAGCCTTCCTTGTGTAAAGGAAGGTGTCGCGCGTTAGCGTGACCGAAGGAT
>CAYVKZ010000044.1:0-12969 GCA_964452295.1 uncultured Acidiphilium sp. | reverse complement strand
CGTCACCGCCAAGCAAAGGAAAGGCTTCAAAGAAAAAATCCGCGCACTTCCAATTTCCCCCATGCTTAACGAGCTTTTGCCCATGGTTCACATGGAGGAAATCGTCAAAATCGATCCACACTTACTCACCAAACATTTGCATAAGCAATTCAAAAATCATCACTGCCATGATCTACGCCACACCTTTATTACTCGCACACAAGAATGTGGTATTCGACGCGAATATGTAAGTCTTTGGGCAGGGCATAAAGCCGATAATTCTATAACGTCAAATATTTATACGCACCTTGAACAAAACAAAGAACTACAAATCGTAGAAATGAAAAAATTTCAATATGCACTCTAAACCAATCCACTTAAAATATGCACTTCAAAAATCTTTTGGAGTGCATATTTTTTTGTCGAATGTAAATTCATACAATAATATTTTGTCTAAAACTCAATAAAATATTTTTCGAAAACATCTTTATTTATATGCAATTTCGCGATTTTCACACCAAAATTTACACCAAAATTTTTCGTATTTAAATTGTCTCATAAAAAATTTAACATCGCAAAACGTGTTAAAATGAAACATTTTTATATAAGAAAATGAACATTTCAAACAGAAAACTGTTCAAAATGTTCATTTGGCTGCCCCTGTCAGGCTCGAACTGACGACACACGGATTAACAGTCACCTGCCGCCATTTTCCAAAATCGCTACGCTCCTTTATTTATAAGGGATTCCGCAATCGATGATTTTTTCACGCTTCATTTACGCTTCACTTTGAAAAAGCTTTTCTTTTACCTTTTCAATCGATAAGTTCGATTCCTATTTGCGCCTTCCGCAACAACAATATCTTCCTTAATCAGGATTGATAATAACTCTTTCACTCTCATGCTTTGCAGTTCCAACAATTCGCATAAATTTGCATTCGTAACAGTGATATGCTCTGTAAGGTATTCAATAATTAATTCTTTCTGTTGCGCAGTTTTTATCGTCGGTTTCACTCTCACGAAACGAACTTGTTTCCCATACAGTTTTTTATCATATTCAGACTTTTCAACGCGTACAATTGACTATTTATACCGTTTTTCCTCATACCATTACGAAAAAAAATCCGCCACGGAATATAAACATTAGACAAAGATTAGACAAAGATTAGACAAAGATTAGACAATAGTCCAAATCGCCGAACGTGTTTTTCCAACAACTTGAATTTTATTCTCATTTCTTAAACATTGCAGTAAATATCGCACCTTTCGTTTCTTTTGACTTACATCTAATACGTCCGACAACTTGCAATTTAACAATCTAAAGATATCATCTAATGTAGCTTGCTTATATTTTTTTAAATATTCTGTTATAAGTCTTTTATAATATTCATCGTCAAACGCTCTATTTTTAATATAATCTTGCTTTTGATCTACTTGTTCGGCGATTTCCGCTGCAACATAAATTTGAGGGTAACGCCCCTCAATGAGTTTCCTTTTTCGAAGCATAGATGCCTCTTCTTTTGTAATATCTTGTTTTTTTTGGACCTTATCAAGAAGAAACACCAAATTTATATCAAGGTTGCTATTTAAAAAAAGCAATCTAGTATAGTTTTCATTTAAGATCTTCCCTTCTATCGTTACATTCACTTGTCCATTGGTAAAACAATATGTCGGCAAAGGAAATCCCTTATCTCGTTGTATTTTATAAATACGTTGAATCCCCGATGTAATAGAATCTATCATATTGACCTCACACATCGCGCTAACCAAACATTGATTGCGATTAGTAGGCGGTATAAAATCATGCAAAACCACCGATTCTATCGTTTCTGGAATGAAATAGCCGAAATTACAGAATTCAATTTTATCCTCATACTCAGTAATGCGGACATTTCCGCCGGAGCGATAATCTTGATGCGCTATACAATTATTAATCACCTCACGTAAAACCCAATCATCATAACGCCAAACTTCTTGCGGAAATAATGACTGCTGCCCCACCATATATCGATATTTTAAATTTCGAATGCGTTTATTCAATCTATCAACAACTGTAATAAACGGAGGAAGAAAATGCTCATAATCCTTCTTCTCACCTTTTCCATCCACCAAAACCCACGTTATTTTAGGTTGTCCAATATCCATTAACGCAACACTTTGTTCCTTATCCGAATACATCCAATTCATCACGCCTGCATTTCTTTCACCGCTTCGGTGATAATCGATTTCCGAACCGAAAAACTTTGCATGCACCGCCATCCCTTTTTTACAAAAATCGGACAAGCTTTTCATCTTTCCGTAAACGTGTTCGCCGTAACGGAATATTTTATCGATAAACGGAATGTCTACCTTGGCGTAAGGATTTCGTGAGTGTCGATATGTCCACATTTCCGTTCTCGGCCACTGATTTTCAGCGGTAAACATCTTACGATAACTCTTCTCTACAGTAGGACCTAACGACGTACATTCCGAGTTGAAGTTGGTATGAAACGTCGCCAACAATTTACGATAATCGAAAATATTTTCCGTCGTGATAATATCGAAAGCGGATTTGTGGCAATCACCGCTCTTCAAATCGTTATCCTTTGAATTATAGCCGTGCGGTGATTGATCGAAGTAAGGCGTTTTCGCGTCGTACGCACCGACGATTCCGCGCAAATACACGTTTACCAAATCGTCGCCTCTACATTTCCGATTGCCGTCCCATTTTTTTCTTTCGTTGCCGCCCGTCCAGCAAAGCAAGCTCGGATGATTTCGCAAACGAAGAACGTTATATTTCCATTCTTCCATGACTGCCCTACGATGCTCCTCTATATCGTCGGGAATTTCCGCGCAGGAAATCATGCAATCCTGCCAAACCAAAATTCCGTATTTATCGCAAGCCTCGTAAAAGACGTCTTTTTCATACAAGCCGCCGCCCCATACGCGCAACATATTCATATTCGCGTCTTTTGCGAGCAAAACGGCTTTATCATACTTCTCGTCCGTAATGACGCCCGTACAAGCATCCAAAGGCACCCAGTTAGAGCCTTTCCCGAAAATTTTCACACCGTTTACTTCAAACGCAAATGTCGTTATGTCTTCGCTATAAGGCTCTTCCAAAACACGCACCGTTCTAAAACCGACGTTCGTTTGCTTTTGATCGAGCATTTCCTCCTTTCGGAAGAGGGAAACCTTTAATTTATATAAATGTTGCTCCCCGTAGCCGTTCGCCCACCAATGCTTTACATCGGGAACCTTTACGTTAATAAAATTTTTGATCTCTTCTACCGTTTTCTTTACGCTGACAATCTTTTCGTCGTGATAGAAAAGCTCGTACGACAGAGTATCTTCCGCCGTAAACTCTCTGTATCCCTTATCGTTTTCAAGATTTGCGAATATGCGTAAATTACCGTTATTTTCCGTCAAATAATAAATATTTTCGATACGCATATCCGATTGCAGTACGATATCCACGTCCTGATAAATACCGTAACCGACCAATTCCGGTGCCCAATCCCACCCGTAGTGACACTGCGGTCTGCGGAGCAAAATTCTTTTTTGCGTAAATAGCGCCGAATAACCGTCTACGTTCGCCGCGTGATAATACCGCATCGTCGCCGACATCTTGACGATTAACGTATTTATCCCCTCTTTCGCATAATCCTTGACATCGAATTTATATCCGATAAACGCGTTATCCGTTTTACCGATTAAATTGTCGTTTACGTATATTTCCGCATAGGTATCTATTCCTTGAAACACAAGATAAATATGATCGTAGGAAACGTCTTCTTTACTTAATTCGAAGCTTTTCTTATATGTAAAATCCTTTTCGGCAAAACGATATAACTTATAGTTTTCATCAACATACATAGGGGGCATGTCTTTGTTGACGTACATATCGTAATTGATATCGCCGGGCACTTGCGCCGAATATTTCTCGCCCGTTTCTACGTCATAAAGTTCCCATTGTCCGTTCAAACTTATTTTTCGCATACCTGCTCCTTCGCTTGATTTTGTTCTGCGACCAACCAGCAAACGCATACCGACGCAAACGCATGACAGCAGCTTGCCACCGCCCCCTCGAATTCCCAAAGCGTACCCGTTTTTTCCGCCATACGCCCGAATAGGTCTATACACTCTTCCACCGCTTTTTTATTTTCTCCGTTCTTATGCAAATAATCCAAACGGAGTACGTCGCCGATAAACATATTCGACGGCGCGACGTAGCCGTACAGACCGTTGCGTTTCTCCTCATCGAGGAAATCGTAGAAAAGCGTTTGATATAACGTCGGACGGCTCTCTTTGGTCGCTACGCCGAAATAAAACGCATAATATTGACAGGTTTCCGTAATATGCCCTTTCAATGTAAGCACGCCGTCTTCACGCAAAGCATGGTCCTCGTAAAATTCTCCGTTGAAAGACAAACGGTTGATTTCCGCCTTGATTTTTTCGGCTTTTTCCTTTAAGCGGTCGTCGCCGTACATACGATATAAAGCCGACAAATACCCGACATAGAGCATATTGGTAGGAAAATTGACGCCGTTCGTATAATCGTTGCTCTTGCTCCATTCGACGAATACCCAGCTTTTTAGATTTTCCAGCAAACCGTATTCGTTTTCGAAGCCGCAAAAATATTCGTACAACGCCATCGCCTTTTCTTTATAAGCGTCGATCATCGCACGATCTCCCGTACGCGCAAGATAATCGTCCAATTCTATATACAACCACATCGCCCAATTGGGAATGAACTTACCGGAATAATGATTGTCGGGATATACCATAGGCGGCATAGCCGTAGGTAAATCCGCACGCGGAGAAGCATTCAGATAGCAGTTTAATAAATTCTTCTCGATTTGGTTCTGCCCCGTCAATAAATGTTCCGCTCTCGCCGAAAAATAGCAATCGCAAAGCCAACCTGCGCGTTCTCTCGACGGGCAATCGGTTAAAATATCTACGGCGTTTTGCGCCAAAGTCGATTGCGCCGCCTTAAATACAAGCTCTCTTTTTTCGTCGTTGCTTTGATAGCAATAATCGTACATACGATCGTTTTCGTACAGCACGAGCGAAGCTTGCTTTACCTCAATTCGCGCGCCGACGGCAATAATACGCAAAAATTTCATAGTGTACGGCTCATACGTGCACAAATCGTATTCCCCTGCTTTCAGCGTATACTTTACGATGTTTCGCGTACTCATACGCGCGATATGTATCCGTAAAGTTCCGTTTCTATACACTTCGTCAAAGATCCAACGCGCTTCGTCTTTCGGAACGGAGTGATGTAAGACTTTCTCATCGTTGCAAATTTCATCAAACACGTAAAAAAGTTCGCAATCGCCGTCAACGCGTAATTTGGTTTTGATAAACCCCGTCTTATTGCCTTTTAATTGATAGGTGACAAAACGATTTTTGCTGTTCGATTTTACATCCAAATAATATTTGGAGAGCTCCGCAACGGCATCGCTTTCCAATTCTTCCTGCGGAAACATTACCGTCAAACGATCCAACGCGCTGGATTTTCCGCAATTGAACGGCGTTTTATCCGCACGCTCTTCTACGCCGCCTTCTTCGATTTGTTCAAAGTACTCTTCCTTAAAAGTAGGATACGGAAGATCTGCTTCGATCAAGCGATTGCTTTCCACCGCTTCAACAGGAAAAGCAATCCACTGCCTCTCTTTTCCAAAATAATTCTCGCGAGGATTTTTCTCGTAAACATAAGCTTCCAAAAAATTCCTTTGACAACTGTATCGAATTACTTTTTGCTGCTTTGCGGTATTTAAGTAAGACGAAAAATCCTTTGCCGTTGCGATTTTTCTGCCGTTTTCATATATTTCGCACCAAAAGAACGGCTGCTCGTCCACGATATAAAACGAATCCGTGCCGTGATAAACGACTTCCGCGACGATAATCGCGTCCTTCTCCTTTGTATACTGCGAAATATCATACTCTCTAATCGCGCTGTGTCCCATCCAAACGCGCGCAGGTCCGTAGCCGATGAAATCACCGTTAACCGTCAAACGAAAAGAGCCTGCCGCCGCCATTTTAAGAAGAACGGAAGCGTTCGTTTTCTTTATCGTATAACGAAAACACGCCATCGTATTTTTTCTTTTCGATAATCCTTTCAACCATAATTTCATCTCTTATTCTCCGTCCGAAATAGTTTCCAATTCTCCGATATCCCATAATAAGCGCGATAAAACGTACTTATCGCGGATATCCTTCGTCGCTTTTAACGTCAAGGACAAATCACACGTTATCCCTATTTCTTGCATTGTTCTCGGCGCGTTTATCTTTTTCAGAATATCGTCTATTACTTCGCGCGGCGGTATCTCTGCTTGAACAATCCGACAAATTCTGCTCCATTTTTTTATTATAATTTCCAAACGCGCCGCGTGTTTTTCCCCACTATACTTTTGCTCTTTTTCTTCCAAAGCGATCATAGCGTCCGCACCCGTACCGAGAAAATCCTTCAGCTCTTTGCTCCATGCCTTATAATCGAAAGCTTTCGCATAAGCAAGCGCTTTTTGTCTGTTCGGCGTGATTTTTAATAATTTTTCGTATAATCCGGCAGCTATACTCGTCGCTACGGCGCATTGTATTCCGTGCAAATCGATAGGAAGGGAAAAAGCAAGCCCTCGCATATCCCAAATATGAGAAAAATAATGTTCCACACCGCTCGCCGGACGAGAACACCCTGCATACGCCATGGCTTGCCCGCAAAAAACAAGTCCTTCGAAAACCGCCTTTACGGCGTTTTCGTCTCTTTTCAACAACGATTCTGCATTTTCTATACATTTGCGTAAAGAAGCACGAACCTGCTCCGCTATTTGTTCGCAATAATATTCCCCGACGATTTCGTGCGCAATGCGCCATTCGGCAATCGATACGTATTTTGCCAACATATCCCCCAAGCCCGCCTGCAACATTTTAATCGGCGCGTTTTTTAAGATATCAATATCGCCGATAATAACGTCCGCACATTTGCTTGGCAACGAAACCTTTACCCCCTTCAGCTCCATGGAAGACGTGGATGACGCATACCCGTCCATCGACGGCGCGGTTGCAACGATAAAATACGGCTTCCTTGCTACGTTGGAAACGATTTTCCCGATATCGTTGATTACGCCCGAGCCAATTGCAAGCACCAAATCGGAAGACGTATCATACGACATAATCGCGCGCCCTACCGCTATCTCGTCGGGAGCCAATCTATCTTTATCGAAAACACATTTTTTGTAAAATATCCGCAATTCGTCAAGTATGGCGTATACCTGTCTTCCTGCGACCTTCTCCGTGTTTTTATCCGCAATAAGAAACACTTTTTTCGCGGAATATTCGCAAAGCAAAGTTTTTAATCGAGCAATCGCTCCTTTTTCCGCGATTACGCGCGTGGACAACTTCTCGTGTGTTTTTCCGCATGCGCATTTCCCGTTCGTTAAAAAACTGTTTTGATTATCCTTCATATCATCGCTCCTCTTTTAGAACAAAGCCTTACAATCCTCAAAGGAAGATATATATTTATCGACGAAGGAACGCATTTCCCGTTCGTACTCCGCGGAATGGACGTCATAAACCGCAATCACTTTCAAGCCTGCTCGCTTTGCGGCGTATAGTGCGTTTATATTATCATCGATCATATAGCACTCTCGGGGATTTTTATTAAGCCTTTCCGCCGCCGCCAAATAGATATTCGGATCGGATTTTTTCAATCCGAAGTCTTCCGCCGACCAGCAATTATCGAACAAATTCTCCCATTGAAAGCGTTTTATACAAGGCTCTATCAGCTCGTGCGGACTTGCCGTTAAAATATTCAAACGCATACCGCGTTCTTTCAACGATTTTATCAGTTCTTCCGCTCCGCGTTTCGGCATAACCTCGTTTGCGTAAACGTCTTCGAGCTGCTCGAAAATTTCCGCATACACTTCTTCCGATGTTTCTCGCAAATGAAAATGCTCTGCATAATAAGCCGCTATTCCTCTATACCCCAATGGAATTATTGTATTGATAATATCGTCGGGATAGCGAATTCCGCGCTTTTTCAAAAAACCGAGCAACACCTGAACCGCCAAATCCATCGTATCGACCAATGTACCGTCAAAATCGAAAATATATGTTTTTTTATTGTCCATCTCTCATTATACCATACTTTGATAGGACGGCGACCGCCACCGACGTCGCCAATTTATTCCATCGGGATCAATCTATTTTTTCAAAAAACAGCTCGTCGAATATAACTCGGATCTCTTCCCTTTGCGGCGGACGAGTTCCGCTTTGTAAACACGCCGCCGTTCCGTATGCAACCGCGCGCTTTAAGCACTCCGTTTTCTCCAACCCGTCTGCATAAGCACCGACAAATCCTGCAATCATGCTGTCGCCTGCGCCTATTGTAGAAATCGCATTTACGTTAGGCGGCTTCGCTACGAACGTCCCCTCATTCGACGCCAAAACGGCGCCGTCTTTGCCAAGGCTCAACAAGACGTTTTCGACGCCCAAGGCATAAAATTGCTTCGCAACTCGCGCCCCATCCGAAACCGTATGAATTTCACACCCCAAATATTGCTCCGCTTCGTCTTTATTCGGCTTTATAAACCAAGGCTTAAACGCCGTTAAATCCGACAACGAGAAAGACCGAGAATCGATCACGATTTTTGCGCCGTTTTCTTTAAGTCTTAAAAGAAAACTCTTCACGTCTTCGACGGAAATTCCTTTCGGTATGCTTCCCGTAAATGTGACGATCGTATCCGCGTCTATATCACCAACTTTTTCTTCTATATCGTTCAAAACGCTTTTATCGCAAGTAAACCCATGAAAACTGATACGCGTTTCGTCCAATCCGCCGCCGCTATGCAAAGTGATATTTTCTCGAATTCTCCCTTTTGTTTCCACAACGATAGATTGCAACTCGTCTTTATCCAGCATTTTCACGAATTCGGCGGAATTTTCATCACCGACAACGATTACGGCGAGATTGGCAACGCCGTTATACGTTAAAGCGCGAGAAATATTTACGCCTTTTCCTCCTGCCTCAAAAGACGTAACGTCGGCAATATTTTCATGGAAAGGTCTAAACCGTTCCACATAGCAATGCATATCGAAAGCCGGATTTAACGTCAAAGTAACAATTTTCATCAGTTTCTTTCCTTTGCCTGAATTTTCGGAGCGTTTGCCAATAAATACTCTTCCGCTTCCGCGCACCAAAGACCGCCGTTTGCCTTTACAATCTCGTCTAATTTCTTGTACATAGGATCGCTTTCGCCCAATTTTTCAAAGTCTTCCAGCGCGACTAAGGGTAAATCCAGTCCCGTATAACAAACTTTCTTTGCGCCGTTAGGGGTTGCCATATCCAAAATCGCCTGCGGAACGGCTTTCAATCCGAGAATATGCGATACCAATGCGCCTGCATTGATTTTTTTATCTTCGATCAAACGGATTACGTCAACCATATCGGAAGGAATACTTCCGGCAGTTCCCACTACGTGAATCCCCTCGTAATGCACTCGGTAAAGATTTAATGCCCCCTGCAAATTATGTACGGGAGGACCTGCGAAGAAGTTAATACACCCGTCTACTTTACAAATTTCTTCCGCCATAGTATACAAAGAAGCGACGGGTACCATTACGAATACGTCGTCAAAGCCTCCGTCGGAAATCTTCTTTAATTCTTCCGCAACGTTTTCCATACCCGAAGTATTGATATATTCCAAGTCAACCCCTTTTTGAGCTACTTTTATCGGAGAGCATTTGCTGCTTGCATAGTCTAACCGCTCTTGGTTCAAATCGGTTACGACTACTTGTTTACAGCCTGCATAACCGATTGCCATTTCGACTGCGCCGATTCCCATTGGCCCTGCTCCGCCGAGAATTGCAATTCTTCCGCCTTTTTTTGCACCGTCCGTACGAGTATAATCCGTATAATCAGTATGATAAAACCCCTTATAACCGCGAATAATGCAAGCCAACGACTCAATCAACGAACCGTCGAAATAACTTTCGCCGTTATACGGGATTAAACAACCGCGTTCTAACACGATTTCGGGAACGATAACATACGTGGCGCTCCCCCCTATATATTGATAAGAATACCCGGGATCATAGCCGCTTTCCAACTTCAAAGCAGGTTGAATGACTACTTTTTGCCCGACTCTCCAATCTCCTTTTACAGCTTTCCCGATTTCTATTATCCTTCCGCACATTTCGTGTCCGATAATAATCGGCTTTTCCGCAATATCGGGAGGAACGCGTTTGTGTTTCGTTCCTTGTTTGACCGCTTTATACGTAGAAGCGCATAAAGAATCCGTAATTACCTGCATCAAAATTTCATTCTCTTTTAATTCGGGTAATTCAAAAGTTTCATACCGCAAATCATTTTCTCCATACAATCGTACAGCATTAGTCTGCATAATATGCCTCCATAATAATTCTCTTACGTTAATCATAACATAAATGCTCGTTTTAATCAATACCAGCCGATAAAGACGATGTTTTTAATCAAAAAAAGAAAAAAAAACGGGCTATAAAGCATAAAAACCGCTCATTTTCCCGTCATTTTTATTTACTTTTACATTTCCCTATGATATAATAAAAACATGAAAAACGAAAGACTGACAAAAATTTTAGCAAAAATCAATGAAATGCAAAGCGTCAACATCAAAACCTTGATGCAACTTTTTTACGCAAGCGAAGCCACAATACGCCGCGATTTAAGAACGTTGGAAGAAGAAGGGCTGATCATACGCTCTCACGGGCGTGCCCTTAGCGTCGCAACGAAGGCAGACACCACTATCAGCTTTGCAAATAGAAAACAAACTGCGAAAGCGCAAAAAATATTGATTGCTCAAAAAGCAGTCGAAACTTGCGTTAAAGAAGGCTACGTGATTATGCTGGACGCTTCGTCCACCGTCATGGAAACCGTTGCTTTCCTAAAAAATCATAAAGACGTCATTGTAATGACGAGCGGAATCGAAACGCTTTTACATTTGGCACAAACCGACTTAAAATATTATTCATCCGGCGGACAAGCTTTCAATAAATCTTATTCGTTCATCGGTCAAACCGCAATCGATACGATTAAATCAATGAACGCAGACGTCTGTTTCGTTTCTTGCCACGGATTATCCGAAAACGGCTATGCAACGGATAATTCTATCTTTGAAAACGATGTACGCAAAGCCATTTTGAAACAATCGCGGCGAAAAGTCCTTTTGATCGATTCCACGAAAATCAATAAAAATTGTTACAGCAATCTTTGCCATATTTCCGACTTCGATGATGTATATTGCGACAAGGAACTTCCCGAGCATATTCAAAATCAAGTGAAAAACTTTCACTTAGTTGCGGCAAGCCGAGAATTGTAAAATCGAATTATTTTGTTTGTTTTTTGTTTCGCATTTTTTAGGTTTGACAAAATTTGCGAAATGGAGTATAATACTTTCGAGGTGATAATATGAAACTTATCGAACGACAATATTATTTACAACAGCTAATCGACGTTATGCATACCCCCGATATAAAGGTCATCACGGGTATTCGCCGCTCGGGTAAATCGAAATTAATGGACGCTTTCATTGACTACGTGCAAAAACAGTCCGAAGAAAACAATATTATCCGCATAAAACTCAATTTGAAAGAATTCGAAGCTCTTAAAAATGCCAACGCGTTATACGAATATATTAACGCACGCTATATCGACGGAAAAGAAAACTTTCTTTTTATAGACGAAGTACAACTTTGTAACGGCTTTGAAACGATAATAAATAGCCTGTATGAAGAAGAACGTTTCCATATCTTCTTGACGGGTTCTAACGCCTTTTTATTGTCAAGCGATTTGGCAACGCTCTTTGGCGGTCGCGTATTTGAAATCAGCTTATTTCCATTCTCTTTTGCCGAGTATCTTTTATATTATCCGCAAAACGATATCGACGTTGCATTCGATAAATACGTTTCCGCAGGGGGTATGTCAGGATCTTATCTTTACAAGAACTCCGCCGACGCAAAAAAATATTTGGCAGGAATCGTCCGCACGACGATAACAAAAGATATTGTAACGAAATTCAAAATCGAAAACGAAGATTTGCTGAATATGATTGTCGATTTTCTCATGGATAATATCGGCAGTAAAACTTCTATAAGAAACGTTGCCAATGCGCTTACGTCAAACACGTATAAAACGAACGATAAAACCTGCGGCGCGTATATAGATTATCTTTGCCGTAGTTTCCTTTTCTATCCGTTTAAGCGATATGACGTAAAAGGGAAACGTTATTTAGAATCGGATAAAAAGTATTACATCTCCGACCTTTCTTTTCGTTATGCGATTATAGGTACGAAAAATGCGGACTACGGACATTTATATGAAAATATTGTAGCCATCGAATTGCTGCGCCGCGGCTTTGAAGTGTACGTAGGACAGCTTGGCGAAAAGGAAGTAGATTTTGTTGCCGTCAAAGACGGAATGAAAACGTATATTCAGGTTTCCGACGATATAAGCAGAGAAGAAACTTTGAAGCGTGAGGTTGCTCCTTTGCTTGCAATAAAAGACGCATATCCAAAAATGATTATTGCGCGTACAAAACACCCTGAAAGTCAGATTGAAGGAATAAAAGTAATGGACATAGCAAGGTGGCTTATTTCGCAAAAATAATATTTTTCTAAAAACGCGAAATAAAAAATTCCTTTAATTGCAAAATGCGCTCCATGCATTTCACGGATTAATGCGTAAAAACGGATACTTTTTAGCGTTTTTCTACCTTACAACTAAAAACAGCTCAATTTTTTGTTTTAATAAACAACAAAAACGATATTACGATTTTCAAAAATCATAAAACGAGCAAATTACAACATTTTTTATTTTCCTCGGGAGCATTACACGACACCTTGACCTTACGAGCGCGCGCCTGCGGCGCGCGGTCAAGGTGTCGGTTGTTTTACTTCATTAACAAGACTGACTTAACGTACAAAAAAACGGCGGTTTTCGCGCTAATCCGCTTGCGAAAACACCGCCGTTTTCTTT
>CAYVKZ010000043.1:0-14336 GCA_964452295.1 uncultured Acidiphilium sp. | reverse complement strand
CTTTTCGCTATCTTTTTTTATACCTTTTGTCTCATATCTATTGTAATCCTACAAAGGTTTTACTAACTTTACCGAAAAACTATTGCAATTTCAAAAGTTTTGTGGTATAATGCAAGCACAAGGAGGTGGTCACTATGGTACAAAGACCGGACTATATCAATCGACTGTTAAAATTCAAAGATGCCAACATAATAAAGATACTTGCAGGCATCAGACGTTGTGGAAAATCTACTGTGTTGGATATGTATAAGGACATTCTTATAAAAGAGTTCAAAATTTCAACGGATAATATATTCCAAAAGAAATACACAACCAAGGAGTTGCCCGAAAATTATAATGCTGACGATATGTATAGAGATATCAAGGCGTCAATTGATGGAAAAGGTCACGTTTATTTACTTCTTGATGAAGTGCAAGAAATTGATGGTTGGGAAAAGGTAGTCAATAGCTTATTTGAAAGCTATGATGTTGATATCTATATTACGGGTTCTAACTCCAAATTGCTCTCAAGTGAAATATCGACGTATCTTTCGGGTCGATTTATTCAAATTGATATTTTCACGCTTTCACTTGCAGAATATAGAGAATTCCGCGACAATCGAAAATTATCGAATGACGAATTGTTTAAAAAATATTTGCTTTATGGCGGGTTCCCTTTGATTGCGACATTGGATAATGACACGCACGATGCCTATCAGATTGCGGAAGGCATTTACGCAACCGTAATAAGTAACGATGTTGCTAGAAGGCACAAGATACTCAACAAAGAATTGTTTGATAGGGTTGTCCGCTTTATCATGGAAAATATGAGTAAAACCTTCTCTGCAAACTCCATAGTGAAGTTTCTAAAAAGTGAGCATAGGTCAATTTCGGTGGAAACCATTTATAACTATTTAAATTGGCTTGAAGAGGCATTTGTTATCTATCGTTGCAATCGATATGATATTCAAGGTAAATCCGTATTGAAAACGCAAGAAAAGTTTTATCTTTCGGATATTTCTTTCAAGTATTCACAGTTTGGATACAACACAAAAGGTATAGCAGCCGCACTTGAAAATATAGTTTATCTTGAACTCCGCCGCCGTGGTTACGAGGTGTATGTTGGAAAAGACGTTGATAAAGAAATTGACTTCGTTGCTATACGCAGAGACGAAAAGGTATATATCCAAGTTTGCCGAGAATTACCAACAGAATCTGATCGAGAGATAGATAACCTTTTGGAAATCAAAGACCACTATCCAAAGTATGTAGTTTGTATGGATAGATTGGCGATGGGCAATGAAAACGGGGTTAAACTTGTTCATATAGCAGACTTCCTTCTCCAAGAAAATTGGTAATTCTAAACCACAACACAATAACCCTATCAACTAAACGAAAGATACTTCAACGGAACAAATATAGGCGAATGAGGGACTTAAATCGTAAAAAACGGAGAAACGCTATGGATAAACTAAAATATTCGGATATGATTTATATTGCGGCACAGGATTCGGACGGCATCGATAAGAAAAACGCGGATTTTGTTTGTTCGGGTAAAAACGACCAAGACGTAATTCAGGCGGCGGTCGATAAAATTGCGGAATGTGAAAGCAAAAACGCAAAGGGCAGGCGGATTGTTTTGCTGCCGGGGAATTATTATATTTCTGCGTTTCCGAGAAAAAACGAGAACGGATACGCGGCAATTATGATTGGTGCCGATACGAATTCTTTTGAGCATATCGGAATATTGATTGCCGGTTCGGAACACACCGAGTCCGCAACGCTTCACGTAACGCGGGAATGTTACGACGGCTTGGATAAGAATATACAATATTCGATTTTTGCGGCGAGCAAACATAATTGGAATCATCATGTTTTCAAAGACTTGTATGTGACGGTGCCTGATAATCAGAAACAAATTGTTTGTTTTGACGGTAGACTGATGGGTTCGATGGGGCTTAGAAGATGTAAATGTATATGCATGTCGCGCGGAGACTATTTGAAGGTGAACGAGACTTTGCCCGTGGAAGGCTTCGTTGCTTTTATGGGCACTTACGGCTCGAACAATATGTGGGAAGAAAAATGGGAGTTTTGCCAGGCAGAGGGTTTCGGGCAGGGCTTCGCAATCGGAAGCGAGCACTTGGTGCTTCAAAAATGCGCTGCTCTTTTCGGAAAATACGGTTATACTTTCAATAACTATCCGCACGATTTCGGAGTTGTCGCGCACCCGATTACGCTTATCAGTTGTTCGGACGAAGCTAATGCGAACCTGTGGAAATTCGGAAAAAATGACTTTAAACAGTGTATAAACGCATATAATATAAGCTTTGAAATTTTTGACGATTGGATGTCTCTTGGAGGAAATTATGCAACGGAGGAAAGACCGGGGGATTACGTCGGTCACGTTGACTTTGTTGCGAACAAGGGTTGCGCTACGAAAAACGACGTAGGTATCTCGTTTTGGGCTAAAGGTTCGGGAATTAATTTCGAAACGAAGAACGGCGCCCATAAAAAGGTGTGTTCGAGCGCGGAGCGAAAGAGTTATGCGGCATGCGTCGGGCAGGAAGTTTTCGATACGGATTTGTCTAAAAAGCTTATATATATCGGAAGTAAGTGGGTTGATATGATGGGAAACGAGGCGTGATTGTTATACGTGATGCGTTTTCGCACCAAAGAAAAAAGTTTGCATAACGGATTGAAAAACGCAAAAATATGTGGTATAATTATTTCGACGAGAAATAAGAATTAGTTAAGGGGGGAGCGCAATGAAAAAATTATTGGCTTTAACGTTAGCGGTGGCGGCGATAGTAATTTCGTGTTGCTTTTTAGTTTGTAATAAAGGCGATAAATACAACCGCGAACGTTTTTACGGCGTAGTGCGTTTTTCCGAATCGGTCAACGATTTGGTCGTGTATATTCCGAGCGTCGGCGAAGTCGTAATTCCCGAAAGCGAAGAATGTTGCTCTTGCTTTGACGGACATGAAGAAAACGACGATAAAAACTATCGATTAAAGGTCGGGGATCTTATAGCTATTAATTTCAGATACGAAAAAAGTAGAAACGATAACGGCGTTAAAATTATGGAAACGCATCCCGCAAAATTCGATAGAAACGCTCGTTTGATCGAAGCGTTAAGAGAAAATATTACTTTTGAAAAAACGGACTCGGGTTACGTGCTTTCTTTTCCGACAACTTCGGAAATCGAGAGCGCGGCGGTCGGGGATTCTTTGTATTTTATTCGGCACGGCGGCGAAAACGGTCGCGCATATGTAAAGTTGTATGCCGAAGGGAAAATAACCGCGAAAGAAAACGATATTATTACCGTGGTTTTGTCGGTCGTCGAAAGCGAAAACGAATTTTTGGAATATTACAGCGAATTGACGGTTGAGCTTACTCGGCGAGATTAAAAGCTCGATTTTAGGTTGATATTCGAACAGGAGAGAATAAAAAATGCGTCATATTAAAAACAGCTATTTTATTATTGATTTGTCTTACTGTAACTTTTTCGGGCTGTAAAAAGCCAAACGATTTCGGTGTCGGCGGGGGGCGGAAATTTTAATGATATCAGCGGCTCCGCTTCATCGCACGAACATACTTACGACGGGGTATGGAAGTACGATGAAAGTTGCCATTGGCAAACCGCGACTTGCGAGCATATCGACGAAAAAGGTTACCTGCAAACGCATAGTTATGCCGATACCGTAGTCGATGCGGATGGGTATATCGAGTATAGATGTACCGTATGCGGCTATACGAAAAAAGAAAAATCGGAATTGTTCGTTGTTTGCGAAGAGGGAACTGCCGATTGTTACGTCGTCAACGGTAACTCTCTCGCTTTTTCGGGAATGACTGAAAATTCCGTCTATTCCCTTTTCGGCAATTTTTTGGGGAATATCATCGTCGAAGTTTCTGAAGATCTCGAATTCGAATTGGAGCTGAAAGGTTTTTCGTTGTATAGCTCTGAAACGAATCCTATTACGATTACGGGCGGCGATAAAGTAACGTTGACTGCGAAAAAGGATACGATTAATTATATATACGATACGCGCGAAGCCGTAGAAGACGATTCCGCTCATAAAGGAGCCGTTTATTCCGATTCCGATTTGGATATCGGCGGGAAAGGTACGTTGTACGTCGTTTCGGAAAACAACAACGGCATTCACACTAAAGACGATTTGAAAGTGAAGAATTTAACCTTGAGCGTAACATGCCAAGATAATGCGTTAAAGGGGAACGACAGTGTAACGATAAAAGGCGGCAATATCACTTTAATAGCTAAAACGGGGGACGGAATAAAGACTAAGAACAGAGATATTTCAAGCAAGGGAAAGCAACGCGGCACGGTGTCCGTTTCGGAGTGCGATTTGAAAATTTATGCGGCTTGCGACGGAATCGACGCCTCTTATAACGCCGAAATTAGCGGAGAAACGACTAATTTGATAATTTATACGGATAAATATTCTGAATATTCCGAAGAGGTAACGGGGGTATCAGATGCTGTATATTATATTCGATATACGAGCCAAAATTATAAATATTCCGTAAAATATTATAATTCGGACGAAGATTACGTTTGGGAAAACGCAACGTTTTATAAGAGCGTTGCCGGCGGCAGAGGAAGTAACTATCACAACTACTCGTTCCCCGTTCGCGAAGGGTATCAAAAGATAAAATTGTTCGTTTATGGCACGTCTCAACAACAAGGACAAGAAACCGATTATCAAACTTGTACTGATTATTTGACTTGGAATACTGCATACGATACGATTGTGCTTTCTTCCCGAGGATATAGTTGGACGAATTATACGACGACGTCGAACGGATTCGGGGGAATGGGCGGTCCCGGCGGCGGTATGCAAGAGGGAAACCCCGATAAAGGCGACCATTCCACGAAAGGTATTAAAGCCGATAATGAAATTATTATTAACGACGGCACGATTACTATTAAATCGTACGACGACTCTATTCATGCAAATAGTGACGTAGAACTTGAAAACGGAGAATCGCCTAAAGGCAATATTACGATTGTCGGCGGTCAGGTATGCGTTTACAGCAATGACGACGGTATCCATGCCGACGAAACGGTAACTATTACGGGCGGAAAAATTTCCGTTACTCATTCTTACGAAGGCATCGAGGGGAACAACGTCGTAATATCCGACGGCGATATTTCCGTTGTAGCGTCTGACGACGGTATTAACGGTACTGCGACGAGTGGTGTGGCAATTGCGATATCTGGCGGCACGATTTACGTGTATGCCGGCGGAGACGGATTGGATTCCAATTCGCAGACCTCTTATCAGGGAATAGTTTTTTCTGGTGGTAAAACTACGATTATCAGTACTTCTGGCGGAAATTCGTTAATCGATACGGAACGCGGGTATACCTATTCGGGCGGAATCGTGCTTGCAATTATGCCGTCGAACGGAATGACGAGCGAAACGACGAATTGCTCTAACTTTTCGAGTATTGCTACAAAAACCAACAAATCGCTTTCTTCGGGAACAACCGTTACGGTGGCGATAAACTCGGAAACGGTAACGGCGGTGCAGGTGCCGTGTAGTATATCTGCGATGATTTTGTATCTCGGCAGCAATTCGGCAACGATTGCGGTAGGGTAAAACGGTTAAGTTGCTTAAATCGAGAATGCGTCGCTGCTGGTGAGGATTATGAATTTATTTATTAGCTTTTCGGCGAGAGAAAACGGAAATTGCGATAATATTGCTCGCTTTTTATCAAACGAAAATGATGAAATTATTTATTTTCGCAACAAAAAACATCATGCGTGCGTCGGCTGCGATTACGAATGCTTCAACGAATGCTGTAAATATCGGAGCGATGATATATACGAGATATTTGAAAATATGCAAAACTATCAAAAGGTTGTTTTTCTCGTGCCGATGTATTGCGGAAATCCGTCGTCGCTTTATTTTACGTTTAACGAAAGAAGTCAAGATTTTTTCATGCACAACGAAGAAAAGTATGAAAATATTTTAAAAAGGCTGTATATAATCGGCATTTACGGAAGTAAAGAAGAATCGCCTTATTTTATTCCTTGCTTAGAAAAATGGTTTAACGGCTCAAACTATTCTAATCGCGTATTGGGAATAGAAAGGCGCAAATTCAATTTAAAGCTGAAAGATTCTGTTTTAGATACAGATGAAATCAGAAATAAGATTAGTGAATTTATTAATTCTGCTAAATAACCATTGAAGAGCCGTGCCGATAAAGCCTTAAACGCGTCTTTTTTGCTCTTTTCGGCAAATCTTTGCTTGTAGCAAAAGTATATTTAGTATCAAGAAAAAAAGAAAAATAATTTCAGTGATTAGAACGGCGTTTAATGCTCATTCTGCAATAATAAGGGCTGAAATGCAAAAATATTTTCATTAGGAAAGAAATATTTTTAGCTTAAGATAAGTTGTATTTTGAAAACTACAAAAAACCGTAAGGTTTTCAAAGTATATTTTGAAAAGTGCTTGACTTTTATAAGTTTTCAAAGTATAATCCAAGTAAAGAGGTGCAATATGATAGCAAGAGAAAGATATATTGAAAAAATAAAATCTTATAAGGATTTACAACTTATCAAGGTTATAACCGGAATAAGAAGATGCGGTAAATCCACGTTGCTTAAAATGTACAGATCCGAGCTACTTAAAAACGGTGTCGATGAAAATCAAATAACGTTTATAAATCTTGAAGAAAAAGAAAATGAAAAACTTAAAGACGTAAATGAATTATATGATTTTCTAAAATCAAAACTCGTAGTCGGCAAAATGAATTATATCTTCATAGATGAAGTTCAAGAATGCGCAAATTTTCAGATTGCGGTTGATAGTTTGTTCGTGAAAGACAATGTTGACATATATATCACCGGCTCAAACGCGCATATGCTTTCCGGGGAACTTGCAACACTACTTTCCGGTAGATATGTAACGATAGAAGTTTTGCCCTTATCGTTTGATGAATATTTGCAAGGTGCAGGCACCGATAATATTGAAAAAAAGTTTAGAGATTATATAAGGTTCGGTTCATTTCCATTTATACTGCAATTTAAAGGAAACGAAGAGCAAATACAAAATTATTTAGACGGACTATACAACACGATTTTTAAAAAAGATATTGTTAGAAGAAACAAAATAGCAAATGAAGAAGCACTTGAAAATGTAACAAAATTTATCTTCGATAACATCGGGAACTTGATAACGAGCAAAAAAATAAGTGATACACTAACGTCGAATAATCAAAAAGTATCGCAACCTACAGTAGAAGGTTATTTGAAAGCTTTAGCGGATAGTTACTTTGTATATAAAGTTACGCGATATGACGTAAAAGGCAAACAACACTTAAAATCGATGGCAAAATATTACGTAACCGATATGGGAATGCGAAACTACTTGCTCGGATATAAAAACGCCGATAGGGGATTTATACTTGAAAACATCGTTTATCTTGAACTTATAAGGCAAGGATTCAAGGTGTTTATCGGCAAGGCGGATAACGGCGAAATAGATTTTGTTGCACAAAAGGGCAGTGAAATATTTTATATTCAAGTTGCTGAAAGTATACAAGATGAAAAAACGTTTGAGAGAGAGATGAAACCGCTTAAAGCCATTAAAGACTTTAACCAAAGAGCGGTTATAACAACCGATTACGATGTGAACGAATCGTATGACGGAATAAAACACATCAATATCTTTGATTTTTTATTAGGAAAAAGGATATTTTAAAAAGTAAAGCTTGATATTCAGATTTTTTGATAAGTTTTAATATATTCCGATAAACGAAAAGGCGAACGGCAAGAAAAATTGCCGTCCGTTAATCGATAAAAATTTTGCTACGGTAATTCGGCGCGATGATTTTAACAAAACGCCAAATTTCTTTAACGAAAATTGCGAAATATAAAAAATAAAGGAGTTTAATGCAATGAATGCTACGTTTAAAATCGGCAAAAAACAAATCGAGACCGAAAGGTTGATGTTGCGCGCTTTTAAGCAGTCCGATTTAGCCGATTTTTACGAATACGCTAAGGTAGAAGGCGTAGGCGAGTGCGCGGGGTGGAAGCACCACGAAAACGCCGAAGAAACGCAGCGAATATTAAACGGCTTTATCGAAAAAGATAAAACTTTTGCAATCGTGCTAAAAAGTAATAATAAAGTTATAGGGTCGCTCGGCGTTGAAAAATACGGATTAGAAGATAAACTGACCGAATTTTTCGAATATAACGGCAGAGAAATAGGCTACGTTTTATCCAAAGCCTATTGGGGAAAGGGCATCATGACCGAAGCCGTGAGCGCCGTTATCGAGTATTTATTTAAACACGAAAATTTAGATTTTTTGCTTTGCGGCTATTACGATTTTAATATTCGTTCTAAAAGAGTGCAAGAAAAATGCGGGTTTAAACCGTATAGAAGTCTTATAACGGATACGCGGCTCGGCACGAAAGAGAGCACTAAGCTTAATTTGCTTATAAATCCGAATAAAAATATAACTTTTGCTTTTTCGCACCCTGAAACTTTGATATTCGGCGAAAATAAATAAAATTTAATGGGGAAATAGATATTATGAAAGTTTTGGCAATTAACGGCAGCCCGAGGGCAGACGGAAACACGAGCCTCGCGTTAAACGAAATGAAAAAGATATTCGACGCGGAGGGAATCGATTTTGAAATCGTTCAAATCGGCGAAAAAAACGTTCGCGGCTGCATTGCTTGCAATCGGTGCGGAAAAATCGGAAAATGTGTGTTCGACGACGTCGTTAACGAATTGGCTGAAAAGTTTGAAAAAGCGGACGGTTTGGTAGTCGCAAGCCCCGTGTATTACGCTTCGGCGAACGCCACTTTGATAGCTTGCCTCGATAGGTTGTTTTATAGCACTAATTTCGATAAAACGATGAAAGTCGGCGCGAGCGTCGTATGCGCAAGGCGCGGCGGTTGCTCGTCTACCTTCGACGAGTTGAATAAATTTTTTACCATATCGAATATGCCGATAGCGTCGAGCCAATATTGGAACAGTATTCACGGGCTTAGCCGCGGCGAAGCCGATAAGGACGAAGAAGGCAAACAAACGATGCGAACTTTGGCTAAAAATATGGCTTTTCTTATTAAAAGCATTGCGTTAGGCAAACAAACATACGGATTGCCCGAAAAAGAAAAATTCGTTTCGACTCACTTTATAAGATAGTCTTATAGTCGCTAAAAAGGTTAAAGGCAATGAAATACCCGATAAATAAAGAGTTTTTTCCGTATTCGCGCTTTACGCCGCCCATAAAAAACGCAAAAACGGCGGGGCTATTGGGTTCTATGATGAAGCCGCCGAAGTGGGTAAGAAAAAACAGCGACCGCGAGGTTTGCGTTACGAAAGAAATTATAAAAAGCCGCGACGGGGCGAATATCGAATTGTTGATTTTTACGCCTTACGGATTAAAAACTCCCGCGCCTTGCCTCGTATATTATCACGGCGGCGGTTTCTTTTTCGGGGGAGCGGGTTAACCATTGAAGAATCGAACCCAATCAAGTTTTAACAAAGCCAAATTTGCAAAATCATCGTTAAACTCACTTGCAATACGCTCGTATGGCGGCGCTCGTTTGCCTTGATTTTTCTAAATTTTGCTTTTGTTAAAATGCGTAGCACCTTAAGCGTGTATTTTTTAGAATATTTTGGCAAAGGTTTGCGCAGTTGTATATAAATACTACAAGCAAAGATTTGCCGAAAAAGGCAAAAAAGACACGTTTAAGGCTTAATTGGTTCGGCTCTTCAATGGTTATCATTACGCGCTTGTTAGGCAATACTCGCTAAAGGTCTGTTGCGTAGTCGTGTTCGTGCAATATCGGCTTGCTCCTGAAAATCCGTTTCCCAAGCCCGTTGAAGATTGTTTTGCGGCGTTTAATTGGGCTGTTGAAAACGCGAACGAATTGAGCGCGGATAAAAACAAAATCGCAGTAGGGGGCGACAGTGCGGGCGGTTCGCTTGCCGCCGCGGTTTGCTTGATGGCGAGAGAGCGCGGCGCGAATATGCCGATTTTTCAGCTTCTCGTTTATCCCGTTACCGACCGCCGAATGCAAACCGAATCTTACAAAAAATATACCGATACGCCTATGTGGAACTCTAAACTTTCCGCTATAATGTGGCGGGGGTATATTCAAGACGAAAACGCCCCGAATATTGAATACGCCTCGCCTGCGGAGGCAACAGATTTTAAAAATTTGCCGTGCGCATACGTAGAAACCGCCGAATTCGACTGTCTGCACGACGAGGGCGTTGCTTACGCTAAAAAGCTTCGCGAATTCGGGGTGGACGTCGAATTGAACGAAACGCAAGGGACGATGCACGGCTTCGATATAGCAAAAAAAGCGAAAACGACGCGCAAAGCGGTAGAGGCTCGAACAGCGTTTATGAAAGCGCGTTTTTTTAGCGCGGATAAATAAAAAATCCGTTTTGGAAAATGCAGTTTTTGTGTTTTTATTCGTAAAAGTTTATGCAAAACGGGCATCGACGCGAGCGTTGCCGTGCCTAAATGATCAGCCCTTTACGGTTACAAGAACGAAATCCGTTCCGTCTAAAGAGGGCTATAGGCGCGCTCTGCTCGGATAGAAAGGTAAAGAAGTATTTAAAAGAGAAAAAGTTCGATATTATTCACGTTCATTCGCCTTTTAATATGCGAAAACGATAAAAATAAAAAAGCGCGAGAAAAACGCGCTTTTTAAATATAATATCGATAAGAATCGACGATAAGTTTTTAATCCGATTCGATTTTTATAACGAATCGGATAAGCGAAATTTTAAGCGTAAAATTAAACTTCGACGCCCAAAACGGATTCGACGGGCAAGGAGAAAATAATTCCCGCGCCGGGCGTAGCCAATCCTACTTTTTCTTTTATGGCGGTCATTATGTCGTTGCGTTTTTCAAGAGAGGTGAGAATGAACACGATCTCCTTATTAGGGTGTAGCGCGACGCCTAAAAATTTAACTTCTTTATTAGCGCTAGCCGTGCCGCGCGCGTTAAAAACCGTACCGCCGCGAGCACCCGCCGCACGCGCCGCAGACATAACGTCCTCTTCGAATCCGTGATTTACTATTGCAACTATAAGTTCTTTTTTGATTTCCATAATAAAATACCCCTTTAATGCGTTTTTCGATTTAGTTTTTCAATTTGTTTTTAGATAGAACAAAAGATTCTGCTTTAATTGCTCGCTTACTTAGCCGAACCGTTGCCCGTAAGGATTTGAAAGGTCGAAAGCCCGCCCACGGCGCTCACCGGAATAGTAAGTGCGATGCCCGTATGATTTTCGTTGAAATTGAATTTATCGTCGAGCAGTTTATAAACGAACGGAACGTTATGTTTTTCGATAAAGCAAAAAACTATATCTTTTTCGTGCTCGGAAATGCCCAGGGCAGACAAAATTTCGCTTCCCGCGGTACCTCTGCCTAGCATTATCGACTGAAAATGCGCGTATTCTTTTACTAACTTGGTGATTTTTTCGCCTAATCCGCGCGTAGCGATTATAATCAGATAGCGCAGTTGAATTTCGGTATTCGGCATTGTGTGTTGCTCCTTAAAAGTAATAAAAGTATAAGAAAATATTAGTAGCGGAAAGCACTAATAATTAAGTTCGATAATTTCGTCGTCGTGAATGTTGAGTTTGGCTTTATTAAAGCGTTTTTGTTTAAAGCCGGAAACCAAGCCCATAATCTGAATGGTTATAAGCGGCATAAGCGCAACCGTCGCGACTAATCCGTAGGCGCAAGTTAAAATTCCTTCTTGACCTTGTAAAACTTCGGCGGCTCCTATCGCAAAGGGCAATAAAAAGGTTGCCGTCATAGGTCCGGAAGCAACGCCGCCGGAGTCAAACGCGATAGAGGTAAAAACCTTGTTCGGCACCAGGAAAGAAAGTCCGAGCGCCAACGCGTAACCTATGCCTATTATATACCAAATAGAAATTCCGGTTATAATTCTGATCATAGAAATAGCGAGGGCGAACGCCATCGAAAGGGCGAGGGCGAGGCGAATTGTGTTTTTAGAAATCGCGCCGCTTGAAATTTCTTCTACTTGTTTTACCAAAACGCCGACGGCGGGTTCGGCTAAAACGATAAATGTCGCGACTAGCGCGCCGATCGGAATAAGCAGCCACTTGTTAGAAGAAGCCAGCGAGTTTCCGATAAAATAGCCCGTTCCCATATAAGCGGCGTTAACTCCGCAAAGAAAAATCGAAAGCCCGATATAGGTATACAAAAAGCCGATAAAAATTCTGAAAAGCTGAATTTTAGGTAGTTTGAAAGAAAAAACGTTAAAAATAAAGAATATTACGGTAATCGGGGCGAGGGCTATCAGCACTTCTTTAAACTGAGCGATTGCCGTTTGCCCGTATAAAGCCAGAATATCGTTAAAACTTTGGCAAGTTTTATGAGTTAAATCGGTACTTACTTCGGGGTTCGAAATCAAACACATGGCAAGCATCATCGCGATAGGTCCGATCGAGCAAATCGCGACCATTCCGAAGCTGTTGTCTTCCTTAGATTTACCGCCGACCATACCTGCGACGGACGCGCCGAACGAAAGTAAAAACGGAACGGTCAAAGCGCCGGTAGTTACGCCGCCCGAGTCGAAGGATAGGGGAATGTACTTATTATCGACGAACAAAGCCAAAACGAACAGCAGTCCGTAAAGTATCAAAATAAGTAAATTAAAATTCCAACCGAGCATCGTTTTTAACAAAGCCAAAGCCAAAAACAAGCCAACGCCTATCGAGATAGTTATTATTATAGTCATTTTCAGCGAGCCTAATTGTTCGCCCAAAACGCTTAAATCGGGTTCGGCTACGGTTACGATAAATCCGAGCAAAACGCCCATAATCAAAAGAATGGGTAGGCTTTTTTTCTTGGTCACGAACGAGCCGAATTGTTCGCCGATAGGCTCTAAAGACATTTTAATGCCTTTTCCGTACAAAATCATGCCGCCGACCAAAAGGCAGTTTCCGAACAAAAAACTAATAAGGTCAAAAGTTCCCAAGCTTTGTGGCAAAAGGAAGAAATTGACTAGCAGAATCACTATAGTAATAGGCGCTACCGCCAAAAGCGCCTCGCTCACGGCGCTTGCGTTTTTAAATTTTTTCATTTTAAAACCTCGAACGCGCGTATACGCGCATGCGTAATCGTTATAATATACTTCGTGTAATCGATTGTATCATACACCGAGCCCTTTTGTCAACCGAATAAGCAAAAAAATTTTTTCGTTTTTGCCATAATTTTTCTAATTTTAACGCTTATGCCGATTTTGTCGAAAATCGGCGGGCAAAATTTAAAGCGAGTTTAAAAAATCATGTGCATAAAAAGCAGAAAAATAAAAATACGTAAATTTTAAAAAACGCCGTTAAAAAGGTTGACTATAAATTTTTTTAATGTTACAATAAGCGCGTAGTTGGGTTTTGCGAAAGCGAAATCCGTTACGGAACAACAAAAACTTACTTGCCAATATAGGTTCGGATAAAACGGCCCGAACGTTTCTACCGCGCAGCCATATGCGCGACTATTGGAACAAGCTTTTACAGGTGCTTAATTCGGCTTCTGTTATTTGCTTTTTTATTGGCGCGGGTTTTTAATTTAAAACCTGCTTTTTGTTTTTTTAGTTGTAAGTTGCGCGGGCGGTTAGGCTTGCGCGGTGCGGAGAGTACTTATGAAGGCTTTAGAACAAAAAATATTAAAGGAAGGCAAAGTTTATCCCGGCTCGGTTTTAAAAGTCGGCGGTTTTTTGAACCATAGGATAGACGTGCCTTTTTTGTTTTCTATGGCAGACGAAGTGTCCGCATATTTTAAGGAAGACAAGCCTACGTTGATTTTAACGGTAGAAGCTTCGGGTATAGCGTTCGGCGTAGCCGTTGCTCAAAAGCTCGGCATACCTATGCTTTTTGCAAAAAAAAGCAAAACTTCCAACGTTTCGGATAACGTTTATTCCGCAAACGTTCATTCTTACACGCACGGAACAAATTACGATATGATCGTCGAAAAAGGCTTTATAAGTTCTAACGACAAAGTTTTGGTAGTAGACGATTTTTTAGCCAACGGCTGCGCCGTGGAAGGGCTTATAAAAATAGTAAAACAGGCGGGCGCGAAGCTTTCGGGCGTCGCAATCGAGATAGAAAAAGGCTTTCAGGGCGGGGGCGATAAGCTCCGCAAAGAGGGCGTAAAACTTTTATCTCTCGCCGTAGTTGAAAAAATGGGCGACGACGGAAGCATAGGCTTCCGAAAATAAAGCAAGGTCGCCTAAGGCGGCGGGGCTTTGTTAAGCATTAGCCGTTTTTTATTTGTTAAAAAACCCTATAAAGGGTAGGAGGTATATTCTTATGAAAAAACTTTTATCTCTCG
>CAYVKZ010000042.1:0-14457 GCA_964452295.1 uncultured Acidiphilium sp. | reverse complement strand
TTGCCATTTTGTTTTGTTTAACTTCTTCCATAATTTCTCCTTAAAACACAAAAAGTGTGCAAGCCCAAATCAACTGGACTTACACACTTTAGTTGCTCATTGATGTTTATATTATAGCAAATCAATCCAAAAATTTCAAGCAAAAAACGAAATTTTTCTTTTTTTATGCTATTGATTTTTTTTAAAGCCAAGGAATCGAGGAGAAATCGATACTTCCGCCGTGTGCATGGAATAGTATATCCCATGCACATTTTTCGGCTTGTTTTAGAGCAGTTTTCCAAGTCGATTCATCATATCGGATTTGTGTTCTAACATAGAATGAGCATAACGATTAAGGGTTATCGACGAGTTTTTATGCCACGGACGTAAACGGGATTGTAGTCGTCGGCTACTATATATTCGCAATTAGACCGCCTTTTCAGCCTTTTAAAAAGGGCAATATTTGTTTCGGCAAAGGAATTACGCGCTGCGAATGAACGGTTTTGGGCGTGTCGATTATACGAATATGATTACATCCGTCGCTAGTATCGCGGCAGGTTTTAGACACGTAAAGCAACCCTTTGCCGAAATCGATATCGCTCCATGTAAGCGCAAGCAATTCGCCTATGCGCAAGCCCGTGTATAAACACAAAACCACGCCGAACAATTTGTCCTTGTTACTGCATAAGACGTACTGCTCTATTTTCTTTTGTTCGAAAGAAGTAAAACAACTGATTTGCTTTTCAACCGCTTTAGGGCGTTTTATTTTATTGGCGCAATATTCGGGCGTTAAACCTATATCAAACGCCGTTTTTAGAGAATTTTGCAGCACGGATATTATGATATTTACGAAGTTAGCGGACAATCCTTCTCCTGTTTTCAGGTTGCCGCTTGTAAGCAGTTCCGTTACTAATTTTTGTAAATCCATAACCGAAATATCCGTCAACTCATAGTCGCCGAGTTTAGGTATAATATGTAGTGCGCACGTTTGAAAATAACGTTCGTAGGTTTGAGTTTTGTTAGACGGTTGAATATAGTTTTTAAGCCAATCGTTTAACCATTGAAGAATCGAACCGATAAAATTTTAGCGGCGATTAATTTGCAAAATCCGCGTTAAACTCGCTTATAATACGCCAAGTATTATTGCGTTCGTTTGCCTTGATTTTTCTAAATTCTTCGCCGTTAAAATGCGTAGCACCTTAAACTGCGTATTTTTTAGATATTTTTGGCGAAGATTTGCGCAGTTGTATAAAATACCACAAGCAAAGATTTGCCGAAAAGAGCAAAAAAGACGCGTTTAAGGCTTTATCGGTGCGGCTCTTCAATGGTTAACCAATCTTTATATTTCATTAGAATGCTCCTCAATTAAAAAATTTTTTTCGTAAAAAACAAAAACTACACGAAAAAACGAATCGCCGAAAATTGACGATTCGTTCTTTGTTTGTTTAATCGATTTTATTTTATTTGTTTGTTTTAAGTGCTAGTTTTTGTTTGCTTTGTGAGTTTTTTCCAAGCCTCGACGAATACCGCCGTAACCAGTTCGACGCGATCTTCGCTGACGTCGCCGTTGAGATTTTTTTTAATAAGGTCGCTAACTTTAACGATTATTAGCTGTTCGTTTGAATTTTTCAAACTCGCGTCGTCGAAAAAATCGCATATAATTTCGTCGATTTTATCGGCAGAAACCACATTTTTTAAAAGTTCGGACAGTAATTTTTTTAAATCTTCTTTTTCCTCGGAATAATATCCGCCCGTAAGCGAATACAAAACAGATGCCAAACCGCCCGCAGTTACGGCGTTTTTTGCTATCTGCTCTACACCCGCCCCCGCAAACGGATATATGCAAAAACATAAAGCAATAGCCGCGACAAACGGCATAAACGAGTTCAATCTGCGAGGAATCGTTATCTTTTTCTTGAGTATAAAAAGCACTAAATTAGACAAAATCGCGACTACCGCAATCGTCGCGTCGTATTTTTCTAGTATTTCTGCAATTTTCGTTTCTATCATTGCCGCAATTTAAGTCGGCGTTAAAAAAGCAATCGGTTAAAAACCGCTTCGGCGCGGGAGTTTTGAATTTTACAACGCTCTGCGCCGCGCGATAATAATATGCCTTTTTTATATCCTTTTACCCCCTTTACCAAACGCACTCACATTTTAACGCTTATTTTTTAAAAAATCAACCGCTTTACGACGTTTTTTTGCGTTTTTTGTTTTTTTCTCATGTCGTACTCTTTGCAATTTCTCGCGCAAACGTTAAAAAGTCATTTAACCGCCTTCACGCGCAATCGTTTTTTTTACGTGTCGTACTCCTAACGGCTTCTCGCGCAAACGTTAAAAAGTCATTTAACCGCCTTCACGCGCAATCGTTTTTGTAAATTTTTACGGCGATAACCGTCATATCATCCTCGGCGATACCGCCCGTGTTCTCGATTGCCCGCATCAAGATTTTTTCAGCCAAGCTTTGCGGATTAGCGCAATTTTCGCTTTGAACGAATTCTGCGGCTTCGGTAGACGAAAAAAAAGCGTCGGTAACGCCGTCGGAAGCAAGCACGATTATCTCGCCGCCGCGTAAATCGATAACCTTTGCGGCAGGCTGAATTTCGTTTAGCACACCCAGCGGAAGCGCGGAGTTTTCGATTACCTTAACGCCCTCTTCCGAGCTTATCAAACCGAAGGTCGCGCCGGCTTTGACCAAAGTGCAAATCCCCGCGTATAGGTCGATTATCGCCATATCCAGCGTACAAAAACTATCGCTAAAACACAGCGACAAAAGCGCGTTCGAGTGCGCCGCCACACCCTCGGAATTAAGTCCCGCCCCCGCGAGCGCTTCGACGAGTTCTAAGGCAACGTTGCTCGAATCGCGCGCGCTTTCTCCGCTACCCATTCCGTCGCACAAAGCGACCAAAAATCTGCCTTCGTTGATTTTTGTCAGCGAATGACTGTCCCCGCTTTCGGGCGAGCCGTCTTTTTTTCTGCGCGCAACCCCAAACGACGCGTCGAACGCGGGGCGCTTTTTAAAAACACAAAGAATCGAAGAACCCAGGTCGGTTTTCGAGCTAAGCCCCACTTTTACGCCCGCCTCTCGCGAAATAATCACGGCGGCTTTTTTAAGGTCGGCACGACCGTCGACGAAAATCAAATGAAACTCTTCTTCCCCCGCGCCGAGCACCGCGCTCGGAATTATTCCTTCTAAGCAAAGAGCCTCGAAAATTCGGCTTTCCTTCTTGCTTTTTACGCGAACGCAAGCAGAAAGTTCATAAGAAAGATTTTTTAGCACGCACCCCGCTCCGCCTGACTGCGCGCCGAGCATCGCGCACGAGTTTTTCGCGTTTTCAAATTGAGTTTTTAGTTCGGAATATTCCGAAAGCGACTTGTTCGACTCGTAAATAACTGTGTTTAGCGAACAACAATACTCGGAAAAATTTTTAGGAACGTCGATAAGGCTCACCCTGCCCTTAGAAGCCCCGACGGATAAAATTTTTAAAACGTCTTTTTCGACCGAGCGATTTTTTCGCAAGCAATCGGCGCGTTTCGGGCAGTTTTCGCAAGCCGCCGAGGTAACGTTTTCGGCTAATTTTTTCATTTCGAGTTGCTCGCTCGAAGAATAATTTTCCAGTTTTAACGCCGCACCGTTAAGCCGTTCGAAAGCCGCGCCTATCGAATACAATTTTGCCGAAAGCCCTCGTCTCTCGTCGTTTATAAGTCCGCGAACAGCCACCGTTTCGTCGAAAGAGCACAGCGCCGCCCGCATACGCGAAAAAATCTTTTCGGGAAAGAATAAAAATATAACGCAAGGCAAAAACGCGATAATATATTCGACAAAATCCGAAGAAAAACTGCCGTTAAACGCGCCGAGCACCGCGCAAACCGCGCCGCAAAACAAAGCGGTTAACAGTTTCGACCTCTTCACGAAAACAAGCGCCGTCGTGCAATATATAAACGACTCGGCAAGCGGAACAATCGAAAACGAACAAACGCAAGAGGCGAGCGGCAAAACGAACGCAAAATAATAAGCCCTAGGCGATTTGTGTAAATAACAAGCGAAAATAACCGCTGTAACACTTACAATCTGCCAAGTTTCCGCCGAAAAAACGTTGATAAATCCTAAAGCCAAAGCGCATAAACAAACGGCGCAGGCGGCTAACTCGCCCTCGTCGAACTTGCGCCTTAAGCCTTTAAACAAAACCGCCCTTACAAACACCGAAAAGACAACCGAAAGGGCTACCGCCACCGCCGAATAAATTATTTTTTGAGTTAATTCCCCGCTAAAAACGGGCAAAAAAACGTACGGAAGAAGCGCAAATCCTACAAAAAAATATCCGAAAATCCCCGCACGAACGCGCCTTTTTTTTAAAACGTAATAAATGACGCATAAAACCGCCGCCGAAAAACAAAGCGCTGCTCCGCCGTAAAATCCGAATTCGATAAACGCCGAAATCGAAAAAACGACAAACACGGCAAAAAACGAAAATCCTTCGCATAAAAAAGCGGGAAGCGCGGATATACCCAGCGGCACTTTATAAATCGCGTTAAAACACGCAAAAAAGCACGCAAAAACGCATAAATATTTAAGTGCCGAACGATAATCGAGTCTTTTCATACGGAACGTCCTTTAAATTTTTTTCCGCAAAAAAACGCTAAAACAAAAGCGCCCCGCGGATTTATTAAGAGCTACAGCCGACGAGCCGTAACACGTATACGATAATAAATCCGCAAAAGCGCAATATTTTACGATATATTAAGCTTTTTTAAAAAGCTTTGTCGAATAAGATTACAACCTCTCGGCGCCAACCGACTACACAAGCGAAAAATCGACTATAAAAGCGAAAATTGTAATTATAACGCCCCGATATAATGCCGCGATTACAATTTCTCGCCCGCGGTTCCGATAGGACGAACGGCGGCTTTAAACACGTTCTTTTCGCCGAAAACCTCGCCCGTTTTTTTGACGTAAGACTCGAGTTCACCGTTTTCTACGAAGCCCAAAACGGACCCCGCGAACCCGCCGCCGTGCACGCGAAATGCCGAATTTTTGGTTATGCGTTTAGAAAATTCTATAGCGAGCGCCACAGGTTGGTCGACCGAGCCGGGCACGTAGCAATTTTGTAAAACGCTCATACTGCTTTCGCCCGAAGCGTCGATACAAGCCAAAAATTCGCTTACGTTGCCGTTGTCGATAGCTTTTTCGGCGCGTTCTACGCGAGCGTTTTCGCTGTAAAAATGCATGGCACGCATCAGCGCGCGCGACGAAAATTTATCTTTAATGTTCTTAACCGAGTCGATAAATTGCTCGAAAGGCACGTCCCTGAGCACGTTTTTACCGAAAAACGAAGCGACTTGCTGCATTTCTTCGCGGATTGCGGCGTAATGCACGGTTAATTTTGCGTGATCGCCGCCGGTGTTGGTTATAACCAAAGTATATCCCGCGGGTGCAGAGAGCTTGCGGATTTCGGGCTTTTCGGGTACGTTGAAATCTAACCTGGAAAGCGCGCCTATCGCGATTCCGCTTTGGTCGAGTAAACCGCAAGGCTTGCCGAAATAAACATTTTCGGCGTATTGCGAGATAACGGCTTTATCGACCGCGTCTAACGCGCCGCCTAAATACATGACGTTTAGCATTTCGCAGATTAAAACCTCGAACGCCGCCGACGAAGAAACGCCCGCCCCCTTAAAAATCTCGGAATTCATATAAGCGGTAAAAGCGCCGAAAGAATATCCTCTGTCCTTAACCGCGCGGCAAACGCCCTTAACTAGCGCGCGCGAAGTGCCGTATTCGTTTTTATCGACGGCTAGGTCGTTTAAATCGACCTCTATCACGGGGTAACCGTCCGAGCAAACGGATATTTTATCTCCACTAACCTTAGAAGCGAAACACAAAATATCGCAATTTATGGCGGCGACCATAACCTTTCCGTGATTGTGGTCGGTATGATTACCCAAAATTTCGGCTCGGCCGGGCGAAGAAAATACATATTCGGGCTTGCTTTTAACTTCGGAAACGAAAAGGTCGTGCAAAGTTTTAGCTCGCTTTTCTAAACGTTTATCGTAATTTTCGCCGTAATATGATAAAAAATTCATTTTTTACCTCTTTTTAAATCTTGCTTCGGCTTTTTTCGGCAGAATCTTACGCCGAAAAAAAAAATTTTTCGTTTTTTTCGAAATAATTATATCATTTTGAATGTTTTTTGTAAACGATTATGCTACAATATAGGTATGAAAAATTTAAATATTTTTGCGGAGCCGAAACGCAACGATTTTAAAGCGACGGCAAACCGCAGTTTTAAAAAAGCAAACTCTCGCATAAAAACGCTTTGCTCGGCGATTTGCGCCATAATTTTCTGTTCGATTATATCTTGCGGATTTTTCGAATACGCAGGCGGCGAGTTTTCGGGCAAAACTTTAGCCTACGCCGAAAGTTCGACTTCTTCGCAAAGCGCTTCGAAAACCTCAGTGACAAAAGCGCAAACGACCTTCGTAAACGCCGCGATTTTGGTATCTTTTTCGGGCGAAACTTTATTCCCCGAAAATTTCAGCCAAACGATAAACGATATGTACAACGGCTCGGGCGTCAGCGTGAAGTCGTATTTCAAGGCGCAAACGAACTCTTGCGTCGACGTGCACACCTTGGTTGCGGGCGGTGGCAAGATTTATAAAACGAAAGATTCGGTAAACGCGTATAAACCGCGCTACGGAAATTGGCAAAGCGAGCTTTCGTCTTACGAAGAAATCAATCCCGACGGCTACGACAACAGGTATTACGACAAAGACGGAAACGTAGTACCCAAAACCGCCGAGGGCGCGGTACCTTGCGGCGAGCGGCTTTTGCTCGAACAAAAATTTCTGCGCGAAGTTATCAAGCTTGTACGCGAAGATTTAACCACCGAACTATATTCTTCGCAATACGGCACCAAGTTGCAGAGCTTAACTATAATCACCGACGCGAGCGGCACAAAAAACGAATTCGGCGAGCTTTTGTGGTCGCACGAGAGCGTTTGCCTCAGCTACAACAAGATTTTCGGCAACGACGCAAACGGCGCGGCAGGTAGCGGCGGTTATTATTCGGACTATTATTTTTCCGAAAGTCTTATGCGCGAATACAAAAACGCTTTGCCTGACGTTTATATAGGTATAGGCAAAATTTCGAGCTATAACGTTTTCAGCTCGGGCGAGCTGACCGCGCGCAAAACCGGGAATTACGTTTCGGGCTTAAGCGACGAAGATAAAAATCTTTACGACATAGGGCTTTTATCGCACGAACTTATGCATTCGCTGGGCGTCGGCGAATACTATCCCGCAGTAACGGACGAAAACGGCGAAAGAGCCGAACCCGTAGGCGAGTTCGACGTTATGGCAAGCCCGCAAGTCATTCCGCAATACTCCCTTTCTTACGTGCGCGAAAAGGCGGGCTGGCTTACTTACGACGACTTTAAATACTTAAACAAAAGCGGAGTTTACACCCTTTACCCGGTGAACGATTCGAGAGGCGACCCCTCGGCGGGCAAGATAATTTTATCCGACTATTCCTCGCGCGGAGAATACTTTATGGTCGAGGTTCGAAGCAACTCGGGGCGCTCGGGGAACGAGGTATTCGATTCTTGTCTTTCAGGTAGCGGACTTATCGTTTACCGCGTGAACGAAAGCGCCGCGTTTACCGACAAAAACGGCAATATCGGCTCGCGCGATTACTGCAACGCCTATGCAGACGAGCTTTACGTTTTTAGAAAAAGCAACGAGCAAAACAAACTGAATTCGCCCTTAGGCACCTTTTCGTTTGCGCTTTTGGGCACCGAAAGCGGACAATCGAACAGCGCCTCGTCTTCCAACGCGGCAGAGAATTATAGCCGTTTCGGAGTTAAAAAATCGCCAAACGACGACGGTCAAACCGACGATAAAATATATTATTCCGACGGCACTAACAGCGGCATAGTCTTAGAAAACATAACCAAAAATACAGACGGCAGCGTTACTTTTAAGATTACTTTGCCCGACAGCGACGGCGAAATGCCCACCTTAGACAATTCATCGGTAAAAATTATTACTTATTACGACGGTAGCACTCGCCTTTTATGGAATATGAACGCAAAATCGGGCTACGCGTATATTTTAGTACTCCGCTCAACAAACAGACTAAAACGCAAGGCTGAAAGCGGAAGCGAAACCGTAGTTTCCGCCGAAAACGTTAAAAGCGGAAATTTTTCGGGCTATAAAACGCTGTTTTATAAAAAAGTTCCGCTAGCCGAAAAAAAGGTTACTCTGCCCGAATTTTCGGACGACGCGCTGATTTTTATCGCCGCCGAAACGGATAAAGCAAGCTGTACTCGCTACGTAGGCGCGATGGAGCGCGACGACCTTTCGGTAAAACAATATATTTTAAAAGCGTTCGATCCCGTATATATCGCCCTAGCGGGCGCGGGATTGCTTGCAATAACCGTCGTCGTTATAATCTTAATAATCAAAAACCGCCCCAGAAAAATCTATCAAAAAACAAACGGCGACAAAAGCACTAATCAAAAGCAAAAATAGGATAAATAAAAGCATTATCTATCAATGCAAGAATAATTAAATAATTTATTGTACCCGCTAGAAAAAAGATTGAATAAGTAGTTTTTGAAAAAAAACCTATCAAGCAGTAATAATCAAATAATTTATTGTGCCCATAAGAAAAAAAAGATTGAATAAGTAGTTTTTACAAAAGAACCTATCAAGCAGTAATAATCAAATAATTTATTGTGCCCATAAAAAAAAAGATTGAATAAGTAATTTTTGCAAAAAAACCTATCAAGCAGGAATAATTAAATAATTTATTGTGCCCATAAGAAAAAATTTGCAATATTTTTCGGGTTGTGATAAAATATAAAAAAATAAGATATAATATCAAGGATAGTAGAAAATGGACGACTTGAATAACGAAAACAATTTAAGCGAAAACGAAAAGGCGGAAAACTCATTTTCAGCCGAACTCGATTTATCCGATAATTACGACGAGCAAATCACCGAAACCAAGAGCGAAAAAGCTGACGAGCCCGCTCAAGAATCCGATTACTACGTGCATAAATCCAGCGGATACATTCCCCCTTCTATCGATTCGAACTTTTCGAGCTATAACATGGGCGAGCAAAACTCAAACGAAAACCATTACGACCGCGCGAACGGTGTTTTCACCGGCGGACAAGTTCCACCCCGAAAAAGCAATAAGGGATTGTCGATAGCCGCAATGATTTTTGGCATAGTGAGCGTCGTTTTAGGTTGTTGCGGGCATGTAGTAACCGTGTGTCTTGCTATAGCGGGGCTTACTTGCGGCATTATTGCGGAAGCCAAAGGTCCTAACGGATTCGCCCTTGCGGGAATAATTACTTCCGCGTTCGGCTTGGTTTTCGGCATAATCGGCGTTGCCATGGCTTCTTCCGTTATTGAAGAGTTCGAAAGTTGGATGGACGGAGTCGAAGGATTTCCCGACAACTCAGACGGAATAAGCGGCAATAGTTCGTCGAGTTCATCATCGCTTCACGGCGACGCGTTTATCAATCCGTTATTTTATATTAAGCTGTTTTTCGGCTTGTAATTGAAAATATTTAAAGTTAATTCGACGCGATTAAGCTTTTATTGCGGAACGCGCAACCGTTAATTAAAAAATGGCTAACAAAAAACTATTTGCATTGCGCGCGGCTATTATCGCTTTTTATGCCGCGTGCATATTTTTTATAATCTACGTTTTAATTAAAAATCCCGTAGAAAACGACGTTTATATGGGATTTACGCACGATAAAAGATTTTTTCATTGTCCCACATGCGGCGCAACGCGCGCACTCTATTGTTTTCTAACGCTCGATTTTAAAGGCGCGTTTTATTATCACGCCTATTTTACGTTGCTTTCGCCGATTTTTATATATATCGCCGCTACGCTGAGCGTTAATTTATTTTTTCAAAAACGAATAATTTCCTACCCCAAGCGCCCGCAAATTTATCTTTACGCTTTATTGTTTTTGCTCGCCGCTTTTTGCGTTTTAAGAAATCTAACCGACTTAATCTATTGATTTTCATCTTCGACATAGCAAGCCGTTGGAAAGTCCATTATAAGACCTTGCAAGGCTTTTGTTTTTCAGGGCGCTTTTTTTGATATAAAAAAAGCGCCAATCCCCGCCTATAGGTCGATTATCGGCTACTTCGTCAGATTTTTATTTTAAGCGCAAGCGATGCGATTAAGGCTTCCCCCTCGGGGGCAATTCCCCTGATAGGGGAAATGTCGGCAAAGCCGACAAAAGGGTGCCGCCGCGGCAGGCGGGCTGGCACCGTAGGTGCCTGATGAGGGGACCCTCAATCGGGCATCCTGAGCGGAGCGAATTTATTCGCGCTATATTCATAAGTCATCCTGAGCGAAGGGCTTTAGCCCGAAGTCGAAGGATCTTATTAAAGCACGTACGGATTATTCCGAGCGAGATCCCTCTGCTACGCTCGGGATGACGAATTAATACGCGCAAGCAATGTGATAACGAAACCTACCTAATTGCTACAATTGCATTTCTCCACAATCGCTATACGTCGGCGAATTGCCTAGCGGCAAATTTTACGTCTTTCCGTTAAATTTTAAAAACTTTTTATATGAGATTTTTATAAACAAACCGCTTTATAATAAAAAATCATCGCGATAAATGGTGATTTTTTTATTTTATCGCAATTTTTATTTGCTATAAAATCTGCTCCGTGTTAAAATATAAGCGTCACACAAACTGAATATGTCTTACAAAAAGTATACCCTCGGTAAAGGTGTACTCTTTTCGTTGTAGAAAAAATCTTTTTGTAAAACTATTTTTTTGTTTGTGTGACAGCAAACGAAATCCGTACATTTTTACGTGCGCGGCATCGTTTTTTGTCGCGCATTTTTTATTTAAAAATTTTTCGAGGTGAAAAAATGAAAACAAGAACACTTTTAATTACACTTTGTTTTTGCTTTGTGCTGTCATTTTGCCTGTTTGCGGCTTGCGAAAATCAAAGCGATTCATCCGGCGGCGACATAAATTCATCAAACTCGTCGGATTCGCAACAAGAATGTATTCACGAATTTAGCGAATGGCAAATAATAATTGACGCCACTTGCTCAAAAGTCGGTGAACGCTCGCGGAAATGCTCTTTATGCGATTTTTCTGAAACAGAAGAAATTGAAAAACTCTCGCACACCGAAGAAGTTATTCCCGCCGTAGCGCCTACTTGTTACAGCGAAGGCTCAACCGAGGGTAAAAAGTGCCACCTCTGCGGCGAAACTTTAGTCGCGCCTCAATCGGTTGCAAAAACAAAGCATAACTATTTAAATGGCGTATGTGCTAAAAAAAACTGCGAGGCTAAAGATCCTAATTATGGTAGTATCGGTTTAGCCTATACTTTAAATGCCGATGGCGAAAGCTATTCTGTAACAGGGATAGGAACTTGCACCGACAAAGATATAGTCATTCCCTCTGTTTATAACGAAAAGCCTATTACCTCTATTGGTAATCGGGCATTTGATTCCGAATATTGCAAAGTTTTAACGAGCATCGCTATTCCGGATAGCGTTAATTCTATCGGTGAATTTGCATTTAATTATTGTAGCGAATTAACGAGCATAACTATTCCGAATAGTATTAATTTCATTGGGAATTGTGCATTCTTTTATTGTAGCGGATTAACCAGCATAACTATTCCGAATACGGTTACTTTTATCGATTGGGGTACGTTTAACGGTTGTAGCGGATTAAATGATATCACGATTCCCGATAGCGTTACTTCTATCGGACCCTCGGCATTCTTAGGTTGCAGTGGATTAACTAATATAACTATACCAAAGAGCGTTAATTTTATCGGTTTGACTGCGTTCGACGGTTGTAGCGGACTTGAGAGTATAGCAGTCAGTGAGGACAATACAAAATATCATAGTGAAAACAATTGTTTAATAGAAACGCAGAGTAAAACATTAATTTTAGGGTGTAAAAACAGTGTAATTCCCGATGACGGCTCAGTTGCTTTTATTGGATATGGAGCGTTCTACGGTTGTAGCGGTTTAACAAGCATAACTATTCCGAATAGCGTTGCTTCTATCGGCTATCTTGCGTTTTATTGTTGCAATGGCTTAACTAGTATAACTATACCGGATAGCGTTATTTCTATCGGCGAGAGTTCGTTCGCTCGGTGTAATGGCTTAACTAGCATAGTTATAGGAAATAACGTTACTTCTATTGAGAGAAATGCGTTTGGTAACTGTAATGGATTAACAAATATAACCATTCCCGACAGCGTTACTTCTATTGGTAAAGAAGCGTTTGTAGATTGTAGTGGACTTAAAAATATTTCTATAGGTAGCGGAGTTACTTCTATTGGAGATATCGCGTTCAAGGGTTGTAGTAAAAATCTTGAAAGTATAATCGTAGCAGAAGCTAATCCAAAATATAATAGTAAAAACAATTGTTTAATAGAAACCGAAAGTAAAACACTAATATTAGGTTGTAAAAACAGTATTATTCCCGACAACGGAAGTGTTACTTCTATCGGAGGAAATGCGTTTTATGGTTGCGAATCGTTAACAAGCATAACTATTCCGAATAGCGTTACTTTTATCGGTTATGATGCTTTTGAGGGTTGCAACGGATTAACAAGCACTACAATCCCCGACAGCGTTACCTCTATCGGTTCGAATGCGTTTTATGGTTGTATCGGGTTAACGAGCATAACTATAGGAAATAACGTTACATTTATTGTCGGTTCTACGTTCGGTTGGTGTAAAGGTTTAAACGAAATTAAATTTAGCGGAACGGTTGCAGCGTGGAATGCTATAATAAAAGGTAGTGATTGGAACTATTTAGTACCGGCGACCAAGGTTGTTTGCACCGATGGCGAAGTTGCGTTGTAAAAATTTGATAGTAAGATAGCAAAAAAACCGCCACAGCGGTTTTTTTGTGCTTTTTATTGAGTTCAGGTCATTCTGAGCGAAGAGGCGCAAGCCTCGAAGTCGGGGTTAAAATCTTGCTTGACTTTTTGCAGATTACTTCAACGAGATCTTTCGACTCGCTAACGCTCGCTCAAGATGACGGTTTTATTTTTTTGGATTATTCAAACGAGATCCCGCGGCGGTGCCGCGCCCTTCGGGTTCGACTCACTGCGTTCGCTCAGGATGACGGTGGAACAACGCTCGCTCAAGACGACGGTTAGGTTTACAGGTCATTCTGAGCGGAGCGAATTTATTCGCGCAGTCGAAGAATCTTGCTTGATTACTAACGGATAACTCCAACGAGATCCCTCGACTACGCTCGGGATGACGGTTAAAAAAGCTCGCTCAAGATGACGAGTAAAAAAATACGCTCGCTCAAGACGACGGCATAATTAAACAAACAACCCTTTCGTCGCTTATAAAGCGACACCTTCCCTTACACCGGGAAGGCTTTTCTCTCTTCAACGCCGTACGCAGACAATGTTTATTGTTCAGTATTAAGTTTTTTTCTATTATGTACCATAATTCCGAGCGATATTCTGCGACAAAGCCTCGTCCTTCGGGTTCGACTCACTGCGTTCGCTCAGGATGACATGATAATTACTTGTTTTTCGCGAAAAAATAGGTTTTTTATTTTTTTACTTGCATATTATGCAGGAATATGCTACAATATGTAATGCAAACAAACGCTTTAAAATCCTTTGTTTGCGTCGCAAAATATCAAAACTCGCGATTGGCGTTATTCACAAAAAAAACATATATCGCGACTACAAAAAAGAGGAAAAATCATGGATAATTCAAATGAAATTAAAAAATCTGTAATTATACTTCATGCACCTCAGACCTCGAAAAACAAGCTTTCGGCTTGCGCTAAAGCCTTAAAAAATCATTTTAACTTTTTGGGTTGTCTTGTTAATAACGAAGAAAACCTAATAACCGTAATCGAGCAAATTAAGCCCGATTTTTTAATATTGACCTTCGTTGAGGGTGAGCCATATTATTATGTGGCTATAAAATATATACGCAAATTTTTACCGAAGACAAAAATGGTTCTATTAACAGGCAAAGGGACTCCGATATACAATATCACGCTCAAAATGATAGCTACTGCCAACTACACTATGACTTGGCCTAAAAACTATGATATTCTTATCGAAAAAATGGAACTTCTTACATCGTTCGTAAATCATTATAAAAAGTGCCGAGACGATAATGTAATAGCAAAAGAAACTATAAGTTTGCTTGGCTCAATGTACGACAAGTTTTTTTAGTTTTGCACATAGGAGTTTTTATTTACAAAGTGTCGCTTAAAACAAAAAAATAACAAAAACCCGCCTATAGGTCGATTATCAGCACTTTCGGGCGGGTTTTTATGTTGTTTTTTTGATATAAAGCAACAATACTACGTTTTTTTTGCGAATAACGCATCGACGGCGAATTCTTTTACTCAGCGGAAAGCGAATAAACTTGATCGAAAAGACCGTCGAGTCTATCCGACTTTCTATAACTAAAAGTTCGAT